>CAYWFZ010000019.1:0-27238 GCA_964458035.1 uncultured Muribaculaceae bacterium
TGTCATTTTTAATGCTTGCTATGATATTTATGATGTGGCCTCGTGCTCAAGTATCCGCTAAACGTATTAATGAAGTATTAGAAAAAGAAGTTTCTATTAAAAGTGGAACATTTAAAGGTGAAACTAAAGAAGTTGGTACAGTTGAATTTAAAAATGTATCGTTTAAGTATCCTGATGCTGATGAGTATTTACTTAAAAATATTTCATTTAAAGTTGAAAAAGGAGAGACAATTGCATTTATTGGTTCAACAGGTTCTGGTAAATCGACATTAATTAATTTAGTTCCAAGATTTTATGATGTTACTGATGGAGAAGTACTAATAGATGGGGTAAATGTTAAGGATTATGACTTTAATACTCTTTATGAAAGGTTAGGCTATGTTTCTCAAAAAGCATTTATGTTTACAGGTTCAGTTACTGAAAATGTAGCTTATGGTAAGAGTAAAAATAAAATTACTAAAGAGAAAGTGAGAGATGCTATAAAAGTTGCTCAAGGAGAAGAATTTGTAAACAAAATGGATAAAGGGTATGACTCGCATATTGCAAGAGGTGGAACTAATGTCTCTGGTGGACAAAAGCAAAGATTATCTATAGCTCGTGCAATTGCAAGAGATCCAGAAATATATATATTTGATGATTCTTTTTCAGCCCTTGATTATAAAACTGATTCAGTTTTAAGAAGTGAACTTAAAAAGTATACAAAGAACGCAACAAGTATGATTGTAGCTCAAAGAATTGGTACAATTATGAATGCAGATAAAATAGTTGTTCTTGATAAAGGTGAGTGTGTTGGTATTGGTACACATGATTATTTGCTTAAACATTGTTCAATATACAAAGAAATAGCTTTATCACAACTTTCAAAGGAGGAATTAGAAAATGCCTAGACCTATGAAAAATAACAATGAGAAATCTAAAAATTTTATTCCTTCAATTAAAAGGTTATTTAAAAGCTTAAATAAATGGAGATATGTTCTATTAGTTGCCTTAGTGTTAGCTTGTGTAAGTTCAGTTTTATCTATAATATCTCCAGATATATTATCTAATTTAACTGATACTATTACAGAAGGTATCGCACCTAAAATAGATAATATAAGAGAAGTAAGTGAAAATATTACATCATCATTTAATGAAGAAAATATGCAAAAATTCATGATGAAGATCATGAGTGATGAAAGTGTAGATGCAAGTACCAAAGAAAGTCTAGCATATGCAGGAAAACTTGAAAACGATGAAGATAAGAGAAAAGCGATAATCTCACTTCCTGATGAAGTATTAACTTATATGTTTAATGATTTTACTTATGAAGGTGAGTTGATTAGTTCATCTGATCAAGTTAAATTTATTAAGCTAATGTCTAACGTAAAAGATTATACTAATAATGAAGAAATGTTAAAGAAATTAGATGAGTTACCTGATTCAATTAAAAAAGTAATTGAACCAGAGATGAACATGGATAAAATCAAAGATATTGGACTTGTCTTAGTAATAATATTTGGACTTTCAGCTTTATTTGGATTCTTCCAATCATTTATAATGGCTACTATTTCTAATAATTTTGCTAAGAGTTTAAGAAGTAGTATATCTGTTAAGATAAATAAACTTCCACTTAAATATTTTGATTCTCATGAAATGGGTAATGTTTTATCTATTGTAACTAATGATGTCGATACAATTGGTATGCAAATGAATCAAAGTTTAGCAACGTTAGTATCAAGTTTAACATTATTTGTAGGTTCCATTATTATGATGTTTGTTACTAACTATGTCATGGCTTTAACAGCGATAATATCATCTATTCTAGGTTTTGTTCTTATGTTTATTATACTTGGTAAATCTCAAAAGTATTTTAATCAAAGACAAACTGAACTTGGAAATATGAATGGATTTATAGAAGAAATCTATAGTGGTCATAATGTAGTTAAAGTATATAATGGAAAAGAAAAAGCTATACATGATTTTGATGAACTAAATGATAAATTATATTATGCTAACAAGAAAAGTGCTTTTCTATCAGGTCTTATGCAACCTATAATGGGATTTGTTGGTAACTTAGGTTATGTAGCTGTTTGTATATGTGGTGCTTTACTTGTTATGAATGATTCTATAACATTTGGTGTAATCGTAGCATTTATGATTTATGTTAGATTATTTACTAATCCACTTTCACAAATAGCGCAAGCAATGTCTAACTTACAATCATCTGTTGCTGCTGGAGAAAGAGTGTTTGAATTCTTGGATGAAGAAGAGATGAACGATGAATCAAATGTAAAAGGACATTTAGATAAATCAAAAGTTAAAGGTAATATAGAATTTAAGAAT
The DNA here is from genome assembly GCA_964458035.1 of uncultured Muribaculaceae bacterium. Taxonomy (GTDB): domain Bacteria; phylum Bacillota_I; class Bacilli_A; order RF39; family UBA660; genus CAG-582. Next base: position 2,323 of record CAYWFZ010000019.1, read on the forward strand.
GTTAAATTTGGTTATGATAGTAATAGAATAATTATTAATAAATTCTCAGCAAAAGCCAACAGTGGTAAAAAGATTGCTATAGTTGGACCTACAGGTGCTGGTAAGACGACAATGGTTAATTTGCTTATGAAGTTTTATGATATTAAAGACGGAGAAATAATAATTGATGGAGTTTCTACAAAGAATTTAAGAAGAGAAAATATTCATGAATTATTTATAATGGTTTTACAAGATACGTGGTTATTTGATGGAACAATAAGAGATAATATTAAGTTTAATAAGGAAAATGTTACTGATGAGCAAATATGGTCTGCATTAAGAACTGTAGGTGTTGATCACTTTGTTATGACACTTCCTGGAGGATTAGATGCTGTAATAGGTGATAATGATGCAATCAGTCAAGGACAAAAACAACTTCTAACTATTGCAAGAGGTATGATTGAAGATGCACCATTCTTAATTCTTGATGAAGCAACTAGTAATGTTGATACAAGAACAGAAGAGTTAGTTCAAAAAGCTATGGATAAATTAACTGAAGGACGTACATCGTTTATAATTGCACATAGACTTTCAACTATAAAAAATGCTGATATGATTTTAGTTATGAAAGATGGTAATATTATCGAGATGGGTGATCATAAAGAACTTATGAATAAAAAAGGTTTCTATTATGATTTATATAATTCTCAATTCAAAAAATAAAGGGATAGATTATCCCTTTTTTTGTTACAGAATATTCGACACGCTTTTCTAAATGCGTGTGTTACTATAGCAAACTGTGAAGCAGAAGAAAAGATGCAAGACACTTCTTTTATACCTTTTGGCGAATTTATTCAGGGGGGGATTGAAGTAGTAAAGGAAGTGTTGCTTATGAGTAAACAAGACTTGGTAAGAATTATTGAGCTATTGTTAAAAATAATTTTAGTGTTAGTTATAAAAGGCTGACACAAAAAAAAGCATCTTTATTTTCTGAATAAAGATGCCAAGAAACAATAAAGTGTCTAGCATCAGCCAAAAGGAACTTCTGCTTCACACTCAATTAAAGTATAACAAAGCTTATGTAATAATACAAGTTTTTATTTTTGTCATAAGAAAGTATTATTTGTAAACTTTATTGCTTTCTAAGACTTATATTATGCAAGAATCTCAGATTTTTGATAAAATAAAAGTAATAATAGAAGTGGCAGGTAGATGTATGAAAAAACGTAGAAATATAATAATTATGTTAATTATAGTTTTAACAATAGGTTTTGCCTCAGTCTCAACAACATTAGTACTTAATGGTATTGTAGCAGTTGGAGAAAAAAAAGATGATTTTGAGATTATATTTACTAGTGCAAAATTGAATGAAAGACAGAGAAATGATTTTATCTCAGAAGATAAGAAGCATCTTGAGTTTATTTCAAATGAATTAAAGACTTTGGATGATATAGCTAAATTAGAATATGAAGTAACAAATACATCAAGGAATTATGATGCAGATGTTTCTGTTACTTGCTCAGCTGGAAGTAACGGGTTAATTGAGTTTGATTATTTACCAAAGAGTATGGAGGTACTTGCTGGAACAAAAGAAACAGGAACATTTACTGCGGCGATGTTTAAAGTAGTAGATGAGCCGGTGGAAGTTAAGGTTGAGTGTACATTAACAGCTGTAGCTAAGTCGAGAGAGTCAATTGGAGAAGAATATGTTGCACCATTTTCTAAAAGTGGTGTTATGATGGAAGCACAAAATGATATGAATGATCCAACTAATATCTGGAAATATAGGAATAATGTTACAAAAATAGAGTTTGAAAATAGATTGCTTCCACATGAAACAGACGAACAACTTATTCTTGATGTTTCATCTGCTCAAGATGGAAGTGTAATGGCTTATCTTGTACCAAATGGAGAGACACTATCTACAAATACTGATGTAACTGATACAGAAATAGCCGATAAAACAGCTTATACTTTATTTATTCAAGGAAATACTGGAGTTAAAGCTAATCCTAATTGCCTAACTTTATTTGGTGGGTTTGTTAATTTACTTCAGATCGATGGTTTAGAATATTTTGATACAAGTCAAGTTGTTAATATGGATTCTATGTTTAATAGATGTATAAATTTAAAGACATTAAATATAGATTATTTTGATACAAGAAATGTTACGGATATGACACACATGTTTGCTTTGTGTACAAGTTTAACTAAATTAGATTTAGTTAATTTTGATACAAGTAATGTGACAGATTTATCATATATGTTTTATAGTTGTATTTCTTTATCAGATTTAGATATATCAACTTTTGATATATCTAGTGCAACAGATATTGGTAGAATGTTTTGGCAATGTGTTAGTTTAACTTCTTTAGATTTAAGTAATTTTAATGGGGATAATGTCCAAAATGTTTATGGTATGTTTGCATATTGTAGTGGACTTGAGGAAGTAACTACTGGGACATATGCTACTGGAAGTTTAACAGATATGACTGCTATGTTTGTTGGTTGTAGTAATTTAGAGAAAATTAATTTTGGTAATATTAATACCTCTAATGTTACTACAATGTATGGTTTATTCTGCGCTTGTGAAAGTTTAAAGACTTTAGATTTAAGTATGTTTAGTACATCAAAAGTAACAGATATGTACTCAATGTTTGAAGAATGTAAGTTATTAAAAAATCTTGACTTATCAGGCTTTGATTTTACTTCTGTAACTGAAAAACTTATGCTATTCTCAGGAATGCCTGACAATGCTATTATTAAAGTTAAAGATACAGTTGCACAAGACTATATAATAGGGTTAACAAGAGATAGTCGCCCATCTGCTTGGACAACAGATAACGTTTTAATAAAAGAGGCTTTGTAAGTCTCTTTTTCCATTGAAGCAAGATTTTATAGTTTTATGATATACTATTTATAGGTGGTATTATGAAAACAAAGTATTTTATTTTGGGTTCAATTGTTACAATTGTTTTATTTTTAATTGTTAATATCTTATTAGTTATTAACAACAATGAAGTTATTAATATAAAAAGCATAAACAATTTTGATGAACAAATTGGTAACGTTGATAAAAAAATAGAAAAGATAAGGAATAATGAATGCAAGCGGGCTTTATCAGATATGTCAAGTAACATTAAAAAAACATATTTTAATAAAAATGTATCTGTGAGTGATTATTATCATGCTTATTTTGATGGGGAAGTATTTATTAACATTTATGCTAGAGTATTAGATGAATGTAAGATAGAAGAAGATGATAGTAGATATATTCTTGCTCTTTCATCAATGAGTTTTCCAGAAAACATTAAAACAAGATATAATTTGAGGCATGAGTTTATATTAAAAGATGGATATTTAAGAAAAGAGATATTTAAAGAACCTGATGAAGTAGGTAGTTATACTTCAAAGACTTTAGAATTAAATGTAATAAATGAATTATTGGATGGTATAAAAAAATGAAAAAGTTATATTATTTAACAAATGTATTTAATTTAATATTTGGTTTGTTTCTTTTTATTAATACTTATCTCTTGTATGATGCTAGTATTAATATGAAACTTACCTTTATTGGGTTAATTATATTTGAAGTATCTATATTTATGAGTTATTTTAAAATAAAAGAGAATTTATCTTTTATTGATTACTTTATGACATCTTTTTATTTTATATTTGTGATATGTTTTATGTTATTTATGTTGATTTATCAGAAATATAATAATACTAACTTGAATATAGTTTACTATAGCAAATTATTATTTATTCCGCATTTTCTGTATGCTTTTTTTACATCAAGATAAATTTGCAAATATATTTGTGAGTGCTATAATATGCGTGTGTGGTGATGGTTATGACTAATTTAAATGAGAAAATTGTTGGTATATATGATGATATTTTATCGGGGTTGGAACATATATCTTCTTTAAATATAAATAAAGATAATGTAAAAAACTTTTTGGAGTATTCTAACCCTAAAGATTATGAGGCTGATCCAGATATAAAGGTAAGTCATGATAGATTTATTGGAGAAGTAGTTATTTCAAGTCAAGAATCGGACTTATCAAGTGTAAGAAAATATATTTTATATCCAGACTTTTATGTTAGGTCTTATATTCCAAATAGAGAGTTTTATTACAAGGACTCTTCTTCTTTAGAAAAAACTTTAATAATTGGTTTAAAACAAGAAATTAATTTTGTTATAAACGATCCTCGTTTTAGACCAAAAGATAATTTACGCAATATAATGGTTTTAATTTTAGAAAAAGTATCTTTCTCTTTTGATACAGATTATTACAGAGTAAGTTTTAAGACAATACCAGCGAGTTTATTTTATGATTATTATGCAAGATTGGTTACACCTTATAAAGTCTATAGACAGATAACTAATGAGGATTATATAAAGTTTAAAAGTTTAGCAGTTAGAGATGTTTTAAATATTCTCGGAAGTGTTAAAGAAAATTTAGAAGGGGAGTTTACTTTAAAGAAAGGTGACTATTATAAATTAAAAGAATATTTAAAGAATAAGTATGGTATAGAATATAGTGATGAATATAAATCTATAACAGGAGAAAATATGTCTATTTGGAATAATTTAGGTGTTGCTAGATATGACAATAGAATTATAAGGACACAGAATGGTGATGCAGAACCAATTCCTCTTTTATATCAAAGAAGTAATGAGCTTTATAAAAAAAATCGACATTAATTTGTCGACTTTTTATTTTGATTTAATAAACTATTGATATATCTATTATATTGTTCTTCAAGTTTACTATCTTGGAAACTAACGCCATGTTTCTTTCTTAATTCGGCCATTGCGTTAACTCCTGTAGTACTATCGTCTTCAACTAGCTTTTCTGCTAATTTTTCTTTAATACTATCTTTTAAATTATCTAATGAATCTTTTTCTTTTTCATCAAGTTTAACTATTAAATGATATCCGTATGTTGTTTTAACAGGTGCGTCTGTATATCCACCTTTTTTAAGAGCAAATGCTGCTTTTTCAAAGTCTTCAACCATATCACCTTTATTGAAATAGTCTAAATCTTGGAAAGTTACTTCGTCATTGTCTTTATATTTCTCAAAAGCATCTTTAGCAGATGTACCATTTTTTATGTCCTCTTTAATATCATTTAATATTTTTTCTGCTTTTTCTTTAGCTGCAGTATTGCTTGCTGTATCAGTTCCAGCTGGTTTAACTAATATATGTTCACAGTGAATATCACCAACAGTATCATTTTTATAATAGTCATTAATCTCTTTGTCTGTTATTTTTGTTTTGGCATATTCAGTTGTAGCCAAATTAGTTAAATAAGTTACTTTTTGTTGCTCTAGTAGTGGATCGATTGATGAGTATCCATATTGTGCTAAAGCATTATTCATTGCTTCTTCATCAAATTTACCATTATCATCTACATAGTTGGATTTTAAATTAGTTTCATAACTTTTAAGATATTCTTGTAAATCAGATTCTTTGTCTTTAAATTCCTCTGTTAAGATTTTTCCATCGATCTTATTTAATAATACTGATAAAGCATAGTCGTCTTTCATTTCATTCCAAATTTCATCAACACTGTACATTGTGCCATCTTCAAATTTTACAATAGCTTCTTCTCCATTAGATAATTTAGGGACTTTACCACAACCTGTAGTTAATAGTCCAAGTGTTATAATCATTACAATTAATTTCTTTTTCATGTAATCCTCCCTTACATTTAGTAATTATATCATGGATATAAAAAAAATAATAGTAAATCATGCACAAATATTGGTTTTTAACCATATGATAAAGTGAGTAATGAAAAGGAGGGAAAATAATCATGAATAAGTGTGGAAATAATGTTTCGAGTGCTGCCTTCATCTTAGTATTATTTATATTACTAATTATTATAGTAGGGGCATTTATCTAATTTAATAGGAGGTGAAGTGTCATGAATTGCTGTAAATCCCAATCCTCAAATAATACTAATGCGTATGGTAATACTTTTTTTATAATATTAGTATTATTTATTCTACTTGCAATAATTGTTAGTTCAATTTATGCATATTAAGAGGAAGTATTTCCTCTTTTATTTTTGTGTAAAATAGAATATTCCGTGATATAATAAAGTCAAGAGGTGTGTAATAGTGGGAAAAGTTATAAAATATGTACTTGCAATATTTATATCAGCTTTAAGTGCTTATTTAATCTTGGTAGTAAATAAGCTTAATGTATTACCAATAAAATATTTAATTGCTTTTATTGTTGGTATTGTGTTATTTAATGTAATTGGACATGTTACTTTGTTTGTTAAAAGGAAGTGGCCTAAAATAATAACTGGAATATGTTATGTAGCACTCTTTGTTGTGTCATTTTTAGGTATTAATTATGGACTTGATACATTAGACTTTTTAAATAAATCATTTAATAATAATGATGTTGAAGTTACAACATATGATTTAGTCGTTTTAAAAGATTCAAATTTTAATGATGTAAAAGATTTGGATAATGAACATATTGCCTTTATCTCTAATGATGAAAATCATGATAAAGCATATGATGAACTTAAGAGTAAAGTTAATTTCATTGAGAAAGAATATACAGATATATATGATATACATAAAGATTTTTATACGAGTAAGTTTGCTGGGGCTTTCATAGATAGTTCTTTACTTGAAATACTAGATGATGAGGCTTCTATGTATGATTGTGCTGATAGATGTTCGTTTAAAGATGATTATAAAGTTATTTATTCATATGATATAGAAATAAAAAAAGAAGTAAAAAATGAAGATGTTAAGTTAAAACCAATAAACATATATTTATCTGGATCTGATGCTAGAAGCAAAGTTATTCAAAATAAGAGTAGAAGTGATGTTAATATGGTATTAACAATTAATCCTGATACTAGAACACTTTTAATTACTTCTATTCCAAGAGATTATTATGTAGATGTATATGGTAAAACTGGCTTAAAGGATAAATTAACTCATGCCGGTATTTATGGAATTGATACTTCTAGAAAAACTGTTGAAGATTTATTTGATATTGAAATACCTTATTCAATAAAGATTAGTATGTCTTCTGTTACAGAGGTAGTTGATTTAGTAGGTGGAGTTGATATTGTATCTGATACTGAGTTTAATAGTTTTCATTATAGAGGATGGAAAGTAAAAAAGGGTGTTAACCATATGGATGGAGAACATGCATTAGCATACTCAAGAGAAAGATATGCTTATGCATCAGGAGACAGACATCGTATATTAAATCAACAACAAGTATTAGAAGCTGTACTTAAGAAAGTTATTCAAGATAAGACATTTTTAACTAAGTATGATAAATTACTTGATTCTTTATCAAGTCTTTATAGAACGGATATACCATCTTCTCTAATAACTGAAATAGTTAAAAGACAAATAGATGATATGTCAGGATGGACTTTCTTAAATAATTCAGTAAGTGGAAGTGATGCATCAAGTGCGACTTATACTGCACCAAATTCTAAAAGATACGTTATGGTACCTTATGAAAAAGATGTAAAAGAAGCGCATGATAAAATAGAAAGTGTACTAAAAGGACAATAATTATTTTAGGGGGATTAATATGAATGAAATTGAAAAAAAATATTTAGTACAAGCACTACCAGATGTAAGTGAATATGAGAGTACAAATATAAGTCAAGGATATTTAAGTATTGAACCAAATGAAATACGTATTAGGATGATGGGAGACGAGTGTTTCTTAACGGAAAAAGGCGATGGTACTTTAGTAAGACCAGAAAAAGAAACACCAATCTCAATAGACGCTTTTGGTATTCTTTATGGAATGGTTAAGGGAAATATGATTGAAAAAACAAGAGTATTTGTTCCTGTTGAGCAAGGCTATACTGCTGAACTTGATATTTATCATGGTTTTTTAGATGGACTTTTAACTGTTGAAGTAGAGTTTCCAAGTGAACAAGCAGCAGAAGAATTTATTCCACCAATCTGGTTTGGTGAAGATGTAACTAATGATAAAAGATTTAAAAATAAATCTTTAGCTACTAAATTTACATCATTAGAAGAACTTACATCAAAAAAAGATGTTAAGAAAAGAACATTAGAAACTCCGAATAAAGATTAGCAATAATCTTTTTTTGTATGATAAAACTTATTTTGGACAAAATAAAAATGGTGATATTATGGCAAGAGTTTTATTTATTGTAGGTTCTAGAAGAAAGGGTAATTCATATCATTTGATGAAATATTTAAGTGATGGACTTGCCAAGGCAAGAATAAGTACGGATACAATTATTCCAGGCAATCAAAAAATATATTTATGTACGGGATGTATGGATTGTGATAAAAATGGTGTATGTGATTTTAATGATGACATGGAAGGTAATATTGAAAAAATAAAAGAAGCTGAGGTATTAATATTTATTACGCCAACAAGATGGAATACTATGTCGGGTGATTTAAAAATATTTATTGATAGATTAAATCCTCTTTATTCAATTAAGGGATTAAAGAATAAACGTATTATTACAATAGCAGTTGGTTCTAAAAAACATGATGATTATTCAACAGATGGAGCTCTTACTTCTTTGGGTTCTTTTATTGAAGGTGCTGAAGCAAAAGTAATTTATAGTTGTGAATTTGATTGTTGTTTAGATTTTACGGATATACTTAATCAAAGTGATAAGATTGACAGAGTTTTACAAGATATAATTAAAGTAATAGGTTAATTTATGCTATAATTATTTTGGTGATAAGTTATGGCATCAGCTTTAATACATTTAGCAGTTGCAAAAAATGTTTTAGAGAATATTAGTGTATCAAATGAAAGACATTATTATTTAGGTTCAATTGCACCGGATGTAGCTAAGATGGTTGGTTTAACAAGAAAGATAAGCCACTTTATTGAAGAGAATAGTGAAAGTGATACTCCAGATGTATCAGTTTTCTTAAGTAAATATAAAGATTATTTAAATAATCCTTATGAACTTGGATATTATGTTCATCTTTTAACAGATGTACTTTGGTTTGATGAATTTCTACCAAATTTTGTTAAAGATGATTGTTTAGTTAGTAGAACTGGAGAATTGTTAAGATTTGATGAAGACGAACTTCTAGAAATACTTTATGATGATTATACTAATTTAAATCCACAAGTCTTATCTTATTATAATCTGGATTTATCGTTATTTTATGAACCTTTTGTATTCCCTGAGAATCATATAGAAGAGCTTCCAGAAAAGTATTTTCAAGATGCAATTGATAAATTAGGTGCAATTTGTACAAGAGAATGTACTTCAAACTATGTTTTACAAATGGATAAGATTACACACTTTGTTAAGTTTGCAACTTTATATGTGTTAGATGAACTAAAAAAGAACTCTTTAATTTAGGGTTCTTTTGTTTTATAATAGGATTAGTGATTTTTATGGAAATGTTGAGTGAAAAATTAATAAAAGATATATCAAAAAAAAAGGGCGAACCAAAATGGATGTTAGATTTTCGTTTAAAGTCATATCAGGCTTTTAAAGAGTTAGATAATCCAGATTTTGGACCTAAGTTAGATATAGATTTTGATTCAATTAATTATTATAAAAAAGTTGGTAACTCAGAAACTGAATGGAAAAATGTTTCTTGTGATATCCGCAATAAATTTAAGGCACTGGGTGTAATTGATGCTGAAGAAAAATACTTAAGTGGTGTAACCAATCAGTATGAAAGTGAAGTAATTTATCATAATGGAAAAGATGAATTAAAAGAAAAAGGTGTAATTTTTTTATCAAGCGATGATGCTTTAAAAAATTATCCTGATCTTTTTAAGGAATATTTTAATAATTTAGTTAAATATGATGAAAATAAGTTTACGGCACTTAATGGGGCTTTATGGAGTGGTGGTTCTTTTATTTATATTCCACCAAATACTAAACTTGATAGGCCACTTCAGAGTTATTTTAGAATTGATTCTGTTGCATTAGGTCAGTTTGAAAGAACAATTATTATAGTTGATGAAAATTCGGAACTTTCTTATATTGAAGGCTGTACTGCTGAAAGTCATTCAGCTAATTCACTTCATGCAGGAGTTGTTGAAATATATGTAAAAAAGCATGCGAAGTGTAAGTATTCAACTATCCAAAATTGGAGTGGGGATGTTTATAATTTAGTTACCAAACGTGCGATTGTTGAGGATTCTGGTCTTATGGAATGGGTTGATGGTAATATTGGTTCTAAAGTTACTATGAAATACCCATCATGCATACTAAAGGGAGATTATTCTGTAGGAAATTCTATTTCTATTGCGTATGCTAAAAAAAATCAAGTATTAGATGCTGGTGCTAAAATGATTCATATTGGGACACATACTAAGAGTAATATAGTTTCTAAATCTATCGCGTCTGATGGTGGAGTAGCTAACTATAGAGGGACTACAAAGATATGTGCATCAGCTGCGCACTCGGAGGCTAGTATTAAATGTGATACGATTATGTTAGATGATAAGTCAGTTAGTGATACTATACCTTTTAACGTTGTTGATAACGATTCAAGCATTTTAGAACATGAAGCAACTGTGTCGAAAATTAGCGAAGAAAAGTTATTCTATTTAATGAGTAAAGGCATAGACGAAGCACATGCTAAAGAACTATTAGTTATGGGATTTATTGATGATTTTAAAAGAGAATTACCTATGGAATATGCAGTTGAATTAAATAGACTTTTAAAAGAAATTTAGAAAATTAGTAAACTAACGATTAAAAATATACAAATAATTATTATTTGTGTATTTTTTTTATGAGATTTTAAGGATTTGTTCTAATATTGGCTAACAAGGTTACAGATTTAAGCAGATTTGTGCTTTGCATAGTTTAATTTATTCATGTTAAATTGGCGATGAAAGGAGGAAAATAATGCATAACTTAGTCTACTTAATTGGAAGATTATGTGAAGATCCAGATATCAAAAAGTATGATGATGGAAAAAGCATGCTTACAATTAACTTAGCAGTACAAAGAAGTTATAAGAATGAAAATGGAATTTACGAGACTGATTTTATTAGATGCATTCTTTGGAATGGTATAGCTGCTCATACAAGCGAATACTGTAAAAAAGGAGATTTAGTTGGTGTTAAAGGACGTATTCAAACAAGAAGTTATGAAGACAATGATGAGAAAAAGTATATTACTGAAGTTATTGTTGATAAAGTATCTTTTTTAGCTAGTAAAAGAGATACAGATAATGAAGAAGATTTAGAAGGAGAATAAAAATGTACGATTTATAATTAATACCCTGATACAAAAGTAAATTATCAATTTCTCACAAAAGTAAGAATAAAATTCTTACTTTTTCTAATAAATGAATCATTTTATGATATAATTATAGTGGTGATAATATGGAAATTTTAAAAGCAATATTCTTTGGGATAATTGAAGGTATAACGGAGTGGCTTCCAGTTTCTTCAACAGGACATATGATTTTACTTGATGAGTTTATACATTTAGATGTTAGTAGTGAGTTTTATAAATTATTTGAAGTTGTTATACAATTAGGTGCAATACTTGCAGTTGTATTAATGTATTTTAAAACTATATTTCCGTTTGGTTTTGGTAAGACTAAGGAAGACACAAAAAATACATTTAATTTATGGGGTAAAATAATTGTTGCTTGTTTACCTGCTGCTGTTTTAGGAATACTTTTTGATGATTGGTTAGATGAACACTTGTATACACCAGTTGTAGTTGCATTAATGTTAATAGTATATGGTGTAATATTTATCGTGATTGAATCACGCAATTTAGGTAGTGGTAAAACCGATGATATAAACAAAATAACTTATAAACAAGCACTTGGTGTTGGATGTTTTCAGTTACTTTCATTAATTCCAGGAACTAGTAGAAGTGGTGCTACTATCATAGGTGGTTTACTTATTGGCTTAAAAAGAAGTGTAGCAGCTGAATTTACTTTCTTTTTAGCGATACCTGTAATGGCTGGGGCTTCATTACTTAAACTATTAAAATATATTTTGGATGTTGGTTTTGTCTTTAAGACAAGTGAATTAATGATATTAGGTGTTGGTTCTTTAGTAGCGTTTATTGTAAGTATACTTATTATTAAATTTTTACTTTCTTATATTAGAAAACATGATTTTAAAGTATTTGGATATTATAGAATTGTATTAGGTTTACTAGTTATATTATACTTTTTGTTTATTAAATAGGTGATATATGGAAAAGTATAAGTTTAAAAGTACAGTATTTTTAGTTTTCTTACTTGTTAGTTTATTTATTAATAGTCTACTTTTATATATGTTAATCTCAGGATACCCAAGTGATAAAAAGTTTTGTACAGATAAAACCATACCTGTCGATGTTGACTCATTAACTAAAGAAGTTAATCAAGTATATAAAGATGCTTATGAGTTAATTAATGGAGATTCTAGTAATTTCTATACTCTAAGTGATTATGTTGATAATAATAATCCTAACTCTGCTTGTTATGTCGTTAATTTTAATGGTTTAGATAAATATTTTACCTCTGAATTAATAGCTAAGTTGTCAAATAATTTAATTCAAGTAAATGGGAACTTGTATGATTGTAATGAAGAAATAGCTAAAAGATTATTTGTTAGTCTATTTGGGATAACAGATCAAGGATTGAGAGATTTAAAATATGTTACAAGTGGTGATGATATTATTTTAGTTAATGGAAAACTATCTTATAATAGTTTTATTCCGGGGGATAAAAGTCCTTTATATATGGTTTTTAAAAGAGTTGATGATAAACTTCTTATTGATTATTTTGAATAATGCATTTATGCATTATTTTTTTTAGAAGTAAAAATGAGTTTTATGGTTAATAAAATATATGAAGGGAGGCAAATATATGCCTAATGAAACTCTGATAAAAGGGGAAAAATTTTATACTTCTAAAAATGATACAGTGTTTAAAACCATAATATGTAATGAATATGATAAAAGATTCTTAAGAAAAATTCTTGAAGTAATATTGGAAAAAAGAATATATGATATAACATTTATGAGAAGTGAAAGACCTAAATTTAATGTAAGTGAAAGGGCAAAAGTGATAGATTTATTAGTTTGTATAGATAGTCAAGAACTGATCCATGTAGAATTAAATAGTTCGTCTTCTAAAGCGATAAGGTTTAGAAATTTTTGTTACTTTGGAAATGTAATATCAATAGATACAAAGTCAAATAATAAATATAATGCAGAACAGAAATATATTCATGTAGATTTAACTTATGGTCTTTCTCAAAAACAAGATAATATGGTTTATTATTATATTCAGGATAAAAAGCAAAAAAAGTATATATATAATATTAAAATAATAGAAGTAAATATGGACAGGATAAAAAATAGTTGCTATAATGATGGCAAATATAGGTACTTAGCGATGTTGGATATGAATTTAACGGAGTTAAGTGAACAATATAAGGGGGATGAATTAATAATGGATTATAAGGAAAGACTAGAAAAATTGAATCAAAATCCAAACCTATATCAATATTTAACAGATGAAGAAGCTTATAGGTTACAATATAACACCGATATGAGTGAAGCTATTCAAAAGGGTGAAGCTAGGGGTAAAAGAATAGGTAAAAAAGAAGGGGTAAAAGAAGCTAATTTAAAACTAGTTAAAGTAATGTATGAAGATGATGCCTCACTTGAAAAAATATCCAAGTATACTAATTTTAGTGTAGAAGAGATAAAGAAAATACTAAATATAGTTTAATAGAAAGACTTATTTAGTTTTTTTATTTGATAATTTAATTTTATAGTATAATAGAGATAGATTGGCGAGGTATTTATGAAAATTGTTATTACAGGAGGATGTAGAGGGTTAGGTCTTAATATAACTAAATATGCTCTTAGTTTAGGGCATACTGTATATGCACTTTATAATAAAAGTATAGATGCTGCTTATGAACTTGAAAATATGTATGATAATGTTAGAACTATAAAGTGTGATATAAGAGATGAGGCAGAAGTAGATAAAGTATTATTTAATATTGGAGACTTCGATGTTTTAATTAATAATGCAGGTACTGCTAAAGATAATCATTATTCTGATAAAAGTAAAAAAGAATTTATGAGTGTAATTGAAACTAATTTGGTAGGGACATTCTTAATGATTAAGTATGGACTTGATAAGTTAAATAAAAATGGAGTTATTATAAATGTAAGTAGTAATAATTCCTTATATGCAAATACAAGTTTATCGATGGATTATGATGCATCAAAAGCTGGTATAAATATGCTTACAAAAGATTTTGCACTTGTGGTAACGGAAGAGAAGAAAAACGCTCGTATAGTAGCTATTTGTCCTGGCTGGATTAATACTGAAAACGTTAAAGAAATGAATCCTAATTATTTAGAAGAGGAGTTAAAAAAAGTTGGACAAAATAAAATTATTGAAGGAGATGAACTAGCTAAATATATAATTGATAATATTAGTAGTTTTAAAAATGGAGATATAATAGATATAAAGAATATGGAGGATGTTAAATGAATAGAGATGAAATAAAAAAGTTAATAAGTAATTCTGAAGAAAAATGCAAAAATGAGTTTTCTAAAATAGATGATACGTGCATGTTTTATAGTGAGTGTGTGTTAGAAGCAATGCAAGGTTGTAATTTATCTGAAGCAGATTTTAGTGGGTCTACTGGTTATGGTTATAATGACATTGGAAGAGAAAAAATAGAAAGTATTTATAAAAAAGTATTTAAATCAGAAGACGCCATTGTAAGAAATCAATTTGTATCTGGTTCTCATGCTTTATCGGTAACTCTATTTGCACTTTTAAGACCAAACGATACACTTTTATCAGTTTCTGGACTTCCATATGATACTTTACATGAAGTAATTGGTATAAAAGATAATCCATCATCTTTAGCATCTTTTGGTGTAAAATATGATCAGATTGATTTAGTTAATAATGATTTTGATTATGATAAAATAAGTGAATATCTAAGTAAGAATAAACCTAAGGTAGTTGAGATACAAAGAAGCAAAGGATATTCAACAAGAGATAGTTTAACAATTGATAAACTAGAGAAGGCAATTAAATTAATTAAAAAAAAATCCGAAGATACGATTATTATGATTGATAATTGTTATTGTGAGTTTGTTGAAAAAATTAATCCAATTGAAGTAGGTGCTGATCTTTGTGTTGGTTCCCTCATAAAAAACTTAGGTGGAGGGATTGCACCTAATGGAGCTTATGTAGTTGGAAAAAAAGCTTTAATTGATTTAGTTGGTGAAAGACTTACTTTACCTGGAGAAGGAAGAGAAGTTGGCCCAACTTTAGGTGTTAACAAGCAGATTTTACAAGGACTATTCTTTGCTCCATCAGTTGTTGCATCGTCTTTAAAGACAGCAGTATTAACTGCTAAAGTTATGGAAGAGTTAGGCTACAAAGTAAATCCTAAGTATAATGACATGCGAGCTGATATAGTTGAGAATATTGAATTTAATGATGCGGATTTACTTATAAAGTTTGTTCAAGGTATTCAAGCTGGTTCGCCAGTTGATGCTAGTGCACTTCCAATACCATGGGATATGCCCGGTTATGACGATCAAGTTATTATGGCTGCTGGAGCTTTTACTCAAGGATCAAGCATTGAACTTTCTTGTGATGGGCCATTAAGACCTCCATATATTGCCTATATGCAGGGTGGCTTAACTTATGAATATGGTAAACTTGGACTTATAAAAGCTATTGAGTTTTTAACGAATAAACAATAGCTTTTTTCGTTGAAAAGTTATACTACAGGTGGTATCATAATACATAACTTTTGAGGTGAAATAAATGAAAATTAAAAAAATGCGAATTCTTAATGGTAAAGAATTAGGAATAATAAATGAACAGATAGGAAAGTCTTGTTTTTGTACAGATTTAGCAAGAGTTACTGATGTAGAATTTGACAATTCTACTGGGTTTGGTAATTACTGGTTTATATCAGATGGCAAAAGCAATGCACGTGGGCAAGATGTTTCAAATTATATTGATAAAAAAGGAGATAATCAATATACAAGGAAGGGAGAATATAAAGCTGGAGTTCGTTTGGCAATTCCCTTTGATGATATTGAAGATTTAGAAGACTTAGATATTAATAATTTATCTTTTAATTATCCTGTTGCAAATATGGGTGGAAGAATAAAGGAAACTATAGATAAATTATTTGATACTCGTAGTAAACTTATTCTTAAGACTGGAAGCAAGCATTTTGTTAATGGAAACTTGTACGATGAATATGAAGCTTTTGGGTTAAGATTTATAAAATTTCCTATAAAGTCTAGAAGTAGAAATATTATTTTAACTGATGGGACTGTGGAAAAAGACAATTATGTTTATTTGAAAGTTGAAGAAATTTCACTTATACCATGTGAAGAAGCAAATGTTTTTTATACGCCATATATTTTATTTGGTACATCTTTTGATAAAAATTGTAGAGACTTTTCTAAAAGTACTTTATGCGAATATTTGAATGGAGAATTTTTAAAGAGTGTTAATGGAGAATTTAATGTAGATCAAAAAGAAATACTATTCGATGATATTAATGTTAATAATACTAATAGATATGGATTTAACATTATTCCTTTAACGGAAGAAGAAATATTAGAAATTTGTGTACAAGCTCATATATCTGTATTCTTACATGGGATGACAGGTACTGGTAAAACGGAAAGGGTAGTTGCCTTAGATAATAATTTAGAACTAGTTGATTTCGGTTGTACAAGTGCTGAGGGTTTTACAGGTATAGTCGCTAAAGATTTTAATTCAAAAGAATTATTTTTATATGATCCTTTTTGGTATAAGAGTATTACTAAAAAATGTGAAGAAGAACCAGAATATTTACATATATTGTTTTTAGAAGAATTACTTAATGCTAAAAATGATTTACAAAAGGTTGCTTTTGAAGTAACTCTTAATAAGACCTTAACTAATAGTGGGTTTAGATTGGAGCTTCCTAAAAACTGTGTAGTAGTAGCTGCTGGTAATGAAGCAAGCGAATCAAGGTCTGCTAATGAAATGAGTGAACCTTTATTTGGACGTTTTGCTCATGTATATATTAATACTAATTCAGAAGATTGGTTAAAATGGGCGTTAAAAAGAAAAAAAGAGGGAAAAAGATTACTTTATAAAGAACCAGTCACTCATGAAAGAATACATCCCGCTATAATTGATTATATTGCTATAAATAGAGATAAAGTATTAAGAACACCTTATAACGGTGTAACACCTAATGCTGATCCGAGAAAATGGGCACTTGCGTCTAAAGCTTTATACGAATCTAATAATCCTAATGTGCTTCGTGCCTTTGTTGGAGATGAAATTACAAAAGACTTTATTAAATTTTGCCAAATTAATATTATTACAATAGATGATGTTATAAATGATCGTGTTAAACCGGAAGATATATCATTTGATCCTTCAATTAGATGGTATAGTACAATTATCTTAAGTCGAGTAGATGACGAAAATGTCGATAAGGTGCGTGAATTTGTACGTGGTCTTGGACATGAATTCTTAGCTGTATTTGATTACGAATGGTCAAAAGGAAGCGATGAAAGAATAATGATGCTATATGGTGAATCACTAGGAAATCAAAAGAGAAGGTTAGTTCCATATGGAAATACAGGACATAATAAATAAATTATTACTAAGATTTCCTCTTTTTGGAAGTGTAATAGTAAATTTAAAATTTGAACTTGTTAAGTCTTTAGTTCCAGCCGATGCTTATACTGATGGAGAAACAGTATTTTTTAAGGAATCTTTGTTTGAAGATTATACGGAAGATGAAAGAGAATTTATTGTTGCTCATGAAATTATGCATATTGTCTTGAGTCATGTTTTTCGTAATATAGGAAGAGATCCTGATTTATGTAATTTTGTTGAAGATGCAATAATAAATCAATTATTAGTAAGATGTGGTATGACTATGCCAGAAGGTGCTGTAAATGTAGAAGATGCACTTTTGTATTCGGCTGAAGAATTATATATGAAATATCTAGATAAGATTGATGAGATAAGAAAATGGATGCAAGCGAATACATATCATATCTTAATGGACAAATTAAGTGATCTGTTTGAAAAAATGTACTCAAATGATCTAAATGAACTTATGGATGCTAATGAGGAACTAAAAGAGGGCTTATTAGACGATATTGAAGATGATATGTTAAGAAAAATTCAAACTATGAATATACCTGCTGAACTTATTTTACCAGCAGTTCCTTATGGAAAAGCTCCTGCTTTGGCTGAATGGCAGTCTATTTTAAGAAAAAGTATTCAGTCAAATAGTAAATCAACAGTACGTTTTTATGAATTTGAAATGGATGGGGTTTTAAAAAAAGAATATAAAGAAGACTATGAGCATTCTGAAAGTGAAGTTGTAATTGATACAAGTTGTTCTATGTCCATAAAAAAGATAAAAGTAGTATTGAGAGAATGCAAAAATATCTTAAAATGCGGAGAATTGCGAGTAGGTTTTTGTGATGCTTTATTTTATGGATGGCATAATATTAGAAGTGAATCTGATATAGATGAGTTAGAAATAAAAGGGCGTGGAGGAACAGATTTCTCAGTAATGGCTTCATCATTTTCGTCAATGGCTGAAAATAAAATAGTTTTAACTGATGGTGGTGGAATATTTCCTAAGAATCGTCCTGATATTTTATGGATTATTTTAGCCAGCAGGGATACGTTTGAATATTTTAAAACGGCTAATCCTTCGATGAAATATGCTAATTATATTTATATTGATTCATCTACCATTAGTGTACCAGCAGATAAAAAAAGATTAATTAGAAGATAACTATACTTTATATTTGGGTAGATAAAGTATAGTTTTTTTTGTATAATTAATATAATGGAGTTGGTTTTATGAGTAGTAAGATAAAAAGAACTTTAATTATTGCAATCGTTTTTTTGCTTTCAACTATAATAAGTGTCTTTATTCTTTTTAATGGAAATAAGATACTTGTTAATTTTGAAATAATAAGCTTAGAAAATAATTTTACAGAGTATAGTTTGGAGTTTTCTAAAGTTAAGGCAGCTGATCATTATGTTATCGAGATACATAATTCTAATAACAGGAAAGTGTTTGAATTAACTACGAATGACGAAAAAAACACCTTTAGTTTAACAAATCTAAAGTATAATGAAGAATATTCTTTAATTGTTTATGCTTATGATAAAGTAGGAGATTATCGTCCATGTGAAAAGCCATATAAGTTTGTATTTGATGAACCAACATTTGATGAAGATGCAAGTCTACTTTTAAATGATGATAATTATGAATTATCAGTTGATGGTAATTTAGAGAATAAAGAATACTATCTTGATATATCTACTTCATCAGGTGATAATTTAAGACATGAAAAACTTGAAAATAATGAAATTAGTATCGATAAGAGTTATTATGAAGGAAAAGAATGTGAATTAGTAGTTAAGTTAACTTGTAATGATATGTTAGTAGATGAACTTCATTTATTTAATAATATGAATCCTTTAAGTGATGTAAAAATAAACAACTTAACTAATGAAGAAATTGTACCATTTAATGACGTAACTCTTTCTTTTGATGGTGGAGATAATGCTCTTGAGTACGAAATAAGAGTTATAAAAGATGGGAAGGTTGTAAGACATAGTACTACAAAAAAACATGCGGTAATCTTGTCAAAGAATTTATTTAAAGTAGGAGAAGCTTATTCTTTAGAGGTTGTTGCGAGATACGAAGGTTATGAAAAAAGCAATCAAGTTTCAATAACTTTAAGTGATTTAATACAGTTAAATCCTGTTTATATTTCTAATAATTGGAAGTATGTAAAAAAAGGCACTAAGTTAGTTTTGGCATCAAATGATGAAGATGTAAAAATTTATTATACTTTAGATGGTAGTAGTCCGGATAGTTTTGGTCATCTTTATACAGAACCAATAGAAATAACTGAAAATGTTACCTTAAAGACAATAGCTATTAAAGATAATTATTTAGATAGTGTTATTTCTGAATATAATATTAATGTAGGAGAAAAAAAGAATTTAAAAGTTTATTTAAGTCCATCTAATCAACATGGTAATTTGGGAATTAGAAGTGTTGGGTATACTAATGAGATGGATGAGATGAATGATTTATCTAATTATATTCAAGAAAGATTAGAAGCAAATGGGGTTAAAGTATATAGAAATAATCCGGCTGGAAATATTAATTTATGGAATAGAGATTCTAATTATTATGGGGTTGATTTAAAAATTGCAATTCATTCTAATGCTTCAGTAGACCATGATAAATATGGTATAGAAACTTGGATTGATACTCAAAATAGTCAAACTGTTAGTATTGCAAATAAGATTCAAAATGGACTTATGAGTATATATCCTTATGCAGATTTACCTGGCGCAAATAGAGGAGTTAAATATGCCAATGGTGCTTTAGGTGAAGCAAATGATGCATATATTCCATTTGGATTACTCGTGGAAGTTGCACATCATGATAATGAAAATGATGCTGAATGGATTATGCAAAATAAAAAGTTAATTGGTTATAATATAGCTGACTCTATTTTAAAATATTATCAAATAATAGACTGATTTGTCGAATCGCTTTTAAACAATTAAATTATCAAGTATATTTATCTTGGGTGATGAAATGGAGGAGATAAATAGGCAGTTTGATGATTTAATTGATAGTATTAATAAAGCAATAGAATTACTAAATAAGACTTCTTATAAGATATAAGAAGTCTTTTTGCTTTTTTTATTTGCTTGTGTTAGACTAACTTGAAAGAAATGAGAGATATTTATGCCTTGGGAGTATTATACGTTTGATTCTAAAAAATTTATGACTGATGAGACTAAATGTGTTCATTTAGAGGATTTTAAGCGTCTTAATATAACTAGAGATGAACTTGCATATATTCTACATGTTGGTAAAGAAATGATAGAGAAAGAAGAAAATTGGTACTATTATGATGGAGATATGTGGTATCTTAAGAGAAGGAATAAAATGCTTTTTATTATAAATGAACTCTTAGGAGAATATTTATCAATGTATATGAGTCTACCGACAATTCATTATATTTTACTTGTAAGTAATGGAAAAATAGATGGTGTAGCAAGTAAAAACTTTAGAGATAAAGGAATTTCTTATATACATGCTAATAAACTCTCTGATAGACAACATAAAAATATTAATCGAGTATTACTTTTTAGACCAACTATTTTTAATCATGAGTATAAAAAACAAATGTATAACTATTTAATGCGTAATTATTATGCTAATCAGGGGGATCGTATGCATAATGTTTTATGTGAATATAGATTCAAAAAAATTTATTTATCTGCTTTATATGACTATGAAATGTCTTTTACGAATCCATCTGAAGATAGAATATTAGATCCATATTTTTTAGGATTAGATATAGTTCCACATCTTTTAAGAGAACTTGTTAAAAGAGATAATGCTATGCAAGATAGTGTTAATAGAATTTTAGATTTAGATATGGAATGTGCATTAAAATATTTAGAAGACGAAAATAAGATAAAAATTCCAGAGGACTTAAAAAAATATTATTTAGATTATGATAGTTCTAGAAAAGAGAAGATTTTAAGTATAATTGGGTGATATAAAACTTCTTGATTGATTTTTGTTTCCTTTTGGTGTAGAATATCAAGGAAATTGGGGGATATTATGAAAATAATTAAATTTAGAAAATTTAAAAAAATTGGCGTTGTTGCATGTTTATTAGCTGCACTTTCTTCTTTAACAACTGCCTGTGGTAAGAAAGAGGTTAGTGCAGAAGACCTTTATGTAGTTGATTATAATGTTCATGACTTATTGAATAATGAAGATGGTGTTGAGAGCGACTATATGTTAGCCACACTTGAGGTTGATAATGATCATTTATGTGATGATGATTGTGGAATTGATCTTATTAATGAAGTTCTTGGCTTTAATGGTAAATATGAAACTATTAATCTTAAGTTAACTGATGTAAACGATAAAGATAGATATATTTGTTATTCTTATCATCATTTTAAAGGTACATCTTACATCTATACTTATGCATATAACAGTGATGGTGAAGAGAGATCATTAGTTTCATATACTGACTCTGATTTTCCTTATCCTAATGGGGCATCACTGGCTACTTATTTAGATTATGCTGATGATTTAAATTCAGTAGAAGATGATCTTGGCGCTTTATTAGATGGAGATTTACCTGAAGATGTTAAATCTTTAAAACTTGAAATACCTATTAGAAAATAAATTATTAAAACTTCCTATCATTTGTCGGAAGTTTTTTTCTTTAGAATACTCTTAATGGAGTGGGCTTATATTGACAAAAGGACACAAATACTCTAAAATTAAGTGTATAAGAAGGGTGACGCATATGTATAATGAAAAGTTATTTTTAACTCCTCAAGAAATATTAGATAAGGAATTTAAAGTTGATGCTAAAGGGTATCGACCTCAAGAAGTAGATAAGTTTCTTGATATGGTTATAAGAGATTATACAGAATTTGCTAGTATTATTAAAAAGTTACAAAATGAGAATAAAATGTTGAGTGACGATAATGCTAAGTTAAAGGCAGAATATCGTAAACTTAAGAATATAATTGATTCTGCTAATGAATCTGGTGCTCAAGGTGGTGCTGCCAAGAATAATTTTAATAATGTGGATCTTCTTAAGAGAATTAGCAATTTAGAAAAAGTTGTTTATGGTAAAGAAGAATAATATCTTAGATAAACGCTGCATAGTAATATGTTGAGGAAAGTCCATGCTCGCACAGTCTGTGATGACTGTAGTGTTTGTGCTAGAGGAATAAATAACTCTAGGTAAGTTTTACTTAACGGCTCCGAAATAACCTTAAATGGTTAAATTAGGTATAAAAGTGCCAAAGAGACGAGTTCATTTGGAAACGAATGAAGTGGAACGTGGTAAACCCCGCAAGCGAGAAATCCAAATTTGGTAGGAGAGTCTTTGGAAACGAATGATAAGGGACCAAAGGACACGTAAGTGTAGATAAATGTTTATCACCCTAATTAGGGTACAGAACATGGCTTATTAGATATTTTTTCTTAATTTAATTTAGGAGATGATTGAATCTGGTAGAGGCAGGAGAGGCTTTAAAAACTACTCGGGAGGCATCTGGTGTTTCCATTGATGAAGCAAGTAAAGATTTAAATATTCCGGTTATTATTTTAGAGCAAATAGAAGATGGATCAATTGGTTCTTTTGATAATATATATGAGCTTAAACAACATATGGTTGATTATGCTAAATATTTAGGTGTTAATACAGAAACTGTTATTAATAAATTTAATGAATATATGTTTGATTATACGTCAAAGATTCCAATGGATGAAATAGAAAAACAAGTTAGAGAAAAGAATAAAGAAAAAGAAGATGAAGATAGAATATTCTCTCCATATACAAGAATGTATCCAAAAGAAAGAACAATGCCCTATGTAATTACTGGTATTGTTGTAATTATTTTAGTTATACTTGCTATTTTGTGGAGTGTTAAACAGATTACTATCGATAATAGTAGTACTGATATAATTGGTTTTGTAAGTAAAGTGGAGGGATATTATGAATTTGCCAAATAAAATTACGATTGTTAGAATTATACTTTCAATAATGTTATTAGTATTGTTGATGTTTCCTTTTGATATGTGTAATATAACTTTTCCGTCATATCAAGTGTTTGGAAGTATTACAGTTAGCTTAGAATATATTATAGGTGGAATTATTTTCTTAATTGCATCATTAACAGACTTTTTAGATGGTAATTTAGCTAGAAAAAAAGGTTTAGTTACTGATTTTGGTAAGGTAATGGATGCTATTGCTGATAAAGTATTAGTAAATGGCGTTTTAATTGTTTTAGCTTGTAATGGATTGATAAATGTAGTTATTCCCGTAATTATAATTACGAGAGATATATTTGTTGATTCAATCAAGATGGTTGCGGGAAGTAAAGGAAAAGCAGTTGGAGCTAGTGTACTTGGGAAACTTAAGACTATTTGTATGATGACAGGTCTTACTTTAGTATTCTTTTATAATATTCCATTTGAACTTTTAAATATAAATGTTGCTGAAGGTTTATTATATGCTGCTACTGTTCTATCTATAATATCAGGTATTCAGTATTACTTGGTTAATAAAGAATTCTTTAAAGAAAAATAACAACATTTAGATGTTGTTTTTTTGTGAAGTAAAATGTGATTTTTTAGTTAATATAATATATAGAGAAGATAATTTACTCTTTTAAAGGGTACTTTTTAATTAATTGTACATTTGTTCGAAAAAAGATTGACAAAAGGGGTTTTATTTATTAAAATTAATTTAGAAATAGGAGAACATTATGAAAAAGATTGAAACAAACACAGATGATAAAGATAAAGCCTTAGAACAAGTTATGGCTGAAATAGAAAAACAATTTGGTAAGGGAGCTATTATGAAACTTGGTAGTGAAGATCATATTGAGATTGAAACTACACCATCAGGTTCACTTGCACTTGATGTCGCATTAGGTGTTGGAGGTTTTCCAAAGGGAAGAATAATTGAAGTATTTGGTCCAGAATCCTCTGGTAAAACTACAATAGCTTTACAAGCAGTTGCGGAAGTACAAAAACGTGGTGGAAGAGCAGCATTTATAGATGCAGAACATGCACTTGATCCAGTTTATGCTAAAAATCTAGGTGTTAATATAGAAGAACTACTTTTATCTCAACCAGATACCGGAGAACAAGCTTTAGAAATATGTGAAGCTTTAGTTAGAAGTAATGCTGTTTCTATTGTTGTAATAGATTCAGTTGCAGCTTTAGTTCCTCAAGCAGAGATTGAAGGCGAGATGGGAGATTCACATGTTGGCTTACAAGCAAGGCTTATGAGTCAAGCTTTAAGAAAGCTTGGTGGTGTTATAAATAAGACTAATACTA
>CAYWFZ010000020.1:0-27009 GCA_964458035.1 uncultured Muribaculaceae bacterium
AGTGTTCATCACCATTTTTATTACATGCAGTTTTATCCTTATAAGTATAAGTATATTTATGAGTTTTTCCATCTTTAACTCTTATATACATATTCTTTCCTAATGCTTTAGCAGTAGTTGTAGTTGTTTTTGCTGTTTGCTTAGTAGACTTCTCTGTCTTCTTTGATGTCTTTTCTTCTACTTTTGTAGGAGGCTCGCTAGTAGTTGCTTCACTTGTAAGCTCTGTAGTTAAATTAGTATCATTAACTGCTTCTTTTTTCTTATTTTCAGTTTTACTTCCACAACCTGATAGAAGCACTAATCCTATTAATAATAAACATATTGTCTTTTTCATCTCAACACCTCATAAGTATTATACACCAGAAGACACTTAGATGTACATAAAAACAAGCACTTTATTGTTAAACTTGCCTATTCATGATAAAATTAATAAAGAATGGTGATTGACATGAATTTAGAACGGGAAATAGAAAGAATTGTATATGGAGTCAATAACTTTTGGACTGACTTGGAAAAGACAAGATATGTATATATTGAAGTTGGCAAACTGGTTGAAAAGAACAGTGAGTTTTTCTTTACACAATCTGGAAAACTCGTAAAAAATGCCTTAGATGAAAAAGAGATGTCTAAAATAAATAATGTAACTAAAAAAGTACTAGAAAATGACGATGAATGGTATAAAGTAATTTGCCGTTCAGCAGCCATTCTACTACAAATAATACTAGCAAAACTTGATATAAAATCACATTTAATAAAAACTCAATCATATGCTCCACTAACTCCAGAAAGTAAGAAAAAAGTATACCACTGGATTTTATCAGTAGATATTGATAATACTCACTATGCATTGACTCTAGCAGGTGATTTGCCTAACATAAAAAATGGTTTTCAAACAGAACATTTTGCTGAACCACTAGAATATTTGGATTTTAAAGGCAATCCATTATATCAAGGAGAGAAACTAGATTTCTCAGTTCTAACATATCCAGAATTATTAGAAATAGATAAGAAAATTGGCTATATAACAAATTATTATTATAATACAAAGAATCCCGAGAAAAACTACAACAACAATGCTCTAACATTTATTAAAACTGGTTTAAGAAATAATTCTTGGTTTTATGAAATAGTTGCATCTACCCTACCAATATACAAAAACATGTTCACAATAACTGATGGAAATGGAAACAAAAGTAATATTACTTCACTAGATAATAAAACCATATTTACACTTTATGCTGATGAATTAATAAAAAACTGCTGCATAGAGGTAGAAAAAGCCATAAAAGACACATATGGCCTACATTTACCAATATTAAAATACGAATCCTATGAAAAATGGCTAGAAAACATTTGTATTTTTCTCGAAGATGATTTCATTGAAACTTACGGAGAGAATCATCGCGATATAATAGAAGTACAAGAAGGTTTCAATTTTAAAGCTTGGAGAAAAAAACAAAAAGGAATATTAAAGTGCCCATATAAAAGTTACGATGATAATTTAGAACTCCTAGATAATGTCGATGCGTATGTTGGTATGATAAAATCATTAAGACAAGCTTATAAAGAAAATAATGTAACAGAGGAAGATTATAAAAAAATAAAGAGTATACGAAGCTTACATACAAGAATTTGTGAGCACTTCATGCCAGATATTGCAGTATTTGAAAAAAACATTGAAATAGTTGATGATAGACCCTATATAAAATCAGATTATATAAACGAAAAATTTAGAGTAATGTTTCCAATTATATTTGATGTAGATGGAACTAGTAAAGATTTTAATAAGCTTGGTTACAGTGAGCAAATTGGTACAATAAATAAACTTGTCCCATATATTTTCCCAGAAGTAACTGTAGCAAACTGCAATCAAGCAGAAAGTTATACCAAT
Source organism: uncultured Muribaculaceae bacterium (assembly GCA_964458035.1). Lineage (GTDB taxonomy): Bacteria > Bacillota_I > Bacilli_A > RF39 > UBA660 > CAG-582. Next base: position 1,892 of record CAYWFZ010000020.1, read on the forward strand.
GCATGTAAACCATCACTAAATAGAATAAGAACATATTGCATTCTAAATGAAATTACTCACGAATATGAACTAATCATCCATATACCTAGTTTCTTCGAATTTGAAGACGAATTTTACTACCTATATGACTTGCGCAAAAACACATTTAAACAAGTAGACATACTAGAAGATATTAATAATAGCAAACATTATGAAATATTATCAGCAACACTAAAAAACAAATTTAAAAAAGCTAATGCTGCTAAAAATAAATATAGATACCAAGATATTGAAGATGTTGAAGAAATAAGTAGAGGTCATGCATAATAAAAGACAGAATTTACGTTCTGTCTTTTATCTTAGTTTAAAAGCATTTACTGTTGTATTATTTCTTATGCCAGAAGTGATAAACATTTTATCTTCATTATCAACTTCATAAAATGATTCTCCCTCTTCTTCCATAACTTTAACCTTACTAGGTTTAGATGAAATTACCAAAGTTGCTCCTTCTGGACGTTTAGATGTAGAAAAATGGACACTTCTATTAGATTCTTTAAGTAATCTAGAATAGTCAACTGCCTTCTTTCTTCTTGCCTCATAATCGATAGTCATAGAATCCGTATCGCAGTAGTCTATCAGGGATGTAATTATTCTTGCATAATCAGTAGAAAAATCTTCTACCCTAGGCAAACCAGATTCTTTTAAAAATGCTAAAGCATTTCTAATACGTCTAACATTGCATGTTCCATCTTCGCCAATAAGTGCCTGATAATATCTAATTGCACCATTATAACCGGCTTGAACAGAAAATACATAATTTTGATCATCGACTTTATAAAAACGCATCTCAGATTTTGCCATACAATCTCCCTTTCTATCGATATAATTATAATATAAAACGCGAAATAATGCAAATTTTCAAGAAAAAAGTAACTTATATAACTAAGTTACCATTTTCCATAATTACTATTTCTTTGCCATCTTTTGTTACTCCAACTATTTTTAGCGTTTCATCTCCAACCATAAAATCAACATGAGTTGCTGCATCATTTACACCTATATTACGTAAATCTTCGCCTTTCTTGTCTTTTGCTTTACTATTGCACTCTGTAAATCCCATGCCTAAAGCTAAATGACATGAAGCATTCTCATCATATAAAGTTTCTTTAAATAAAATACCAGTATTATTAATTGGTGAATCAAATGAGACTAATGCACATTCACCTAGATAACACGAATATTCATCATTTTCAATTATCGTCTTAAGTAAATCTTCACCCGATTCAGCAGAATATTCAACTACTTTACCATCTTTAAATGTTAAATTAAAGTTCTCTATCATTACTCCATTATAGAAAAGCGGTTTAGTAGAATAAACAATTCCCTCTGTTTTATTATATAAAGGAGATGTAAAAATCTCTTCTGTTGGCAAATTACATATTTCTCCATGAGACCCATACCCACTACACCAGATATGCCCTTCAGGCAAATAAACACATAAATCAGTGCCTAAGTCGTTCGTATAATGTAAATAATCAAAGTTATAGTCATTAAGCTTATCAGATCTTTTTTTCATTCCATCAAGCTTATTTATCCAATTTTCATATGCATCACTTTTATCATCTACTAAAGAAACTTTAAAAATATTATCCCAAAGTTCTTCTTCCGTCATACCAAGCCCTTCAGCCCACCACTTATTTGGAACACCAGCAATACACCAATTAAGTTTATCAGTTTCATATAAATTTCTAAAATACATCTGGGTACTTCTAATATGTTTTGTCGTATCACTTATTTTCTTTGGTGGAATATCATCCATTAAATTAGGAACCATACTTTGAATAAATAAGAAAGCTGCATCAAGCTTAGCATATTTATTTTTAATAGATTCATCGAAGAATGGATGCTTATTAATATTTTCTTGATCTAAAGACACAAGTAAATCATGTTTTTTAAATACATCCTTCTCATTTACATAGACTTCTCTTAAATCATACTCTTCTGCTGCATTTAATAAAAGTTCCTTAAACTCACTCAAAAAAGAAGGAAGTTCAATAAATAAATATTTTTTATTCTTTAAATTAAGTGCTTGAAGCAATAACTTAGCATACTTTTCTTTCATAATATCACCTAATTATTAGTATACTACTTATTTGCAATCTTATAAATCTTTATTTGTTTTATCTTATTTAACGAAGCTAAATAGTCATTATCTGGAACATCACCTTCATAATGAAGTACAGCACCATTTTTAATTGCAACAGCTTGATAAGCCATATCATCAACTAAAGATGCAATATATAATTCTCTATTATATTCATCACAAGCTTCATTAATATAATCAATTAACTCTGCTAAAGCATTCGTAGCATATCCTAAATTTCTATACTCATCACTTATCTTATAACTGACATTACCAGCATAAGAGAAATTAGATTCATCTTTTTCACCAAGTGAGGCCTCAATTGAACCAACCACTTCATAAGTCGTACTATCAGCTATATTAAATCTTAGTCTCTTGAAGTTAAGACTTCTAAAAGAATTCAAGTAAAGTATTACACCATGCCCCTCACGTATGACACTAGCATCTCTTTTATTTAAAATACCCATACACAAGAAAATAAATGTCTTAGAAGCATCTATTGGCAAATACGCATTAATCGAATCAAATTTATCCATAAAATCAATTATAGAATCAAACAATGCATTCTTTTGATTCTTATCTAAGACAGCAAAATCATAAAACCTCCCATCATCTTCAAATAAAAATCCCTTTCTTTTAAAATCAATATTCAATGTCTTTTCTCCAGAAATTAAAATCATTGATTTATCAGGATTTCTAACAACAATTGCCTCATTATTTTTATCCACAAAAATAGATGTATCACTTCTAAATACTTGTTCCTTATATTTATTAGATAATAAATCTAAAATCGGAAAATCAAGTGACACTTTAGAAAATGATACATCTGAAGTAAAAACTATCTTGAAGACTTTTTCGTCTTCCTCAATTTCATATCTGTAATCTTTAATTTTCATTGTTGTATACCACCCTTCATGTTTAATTCATTATAACAAAATAAAAAAAGTATTTAAATACTTTTTTCTAATTTTTATAAATTAAATGGTAAGGATAGCCTCGTTTATCAATATTAGTTAAATCTAAGTGTAAAGATTTAATTAACTCAATAAGTTTATCATATTCTAACAAAGGTGTATCATCATAGTTCTTAACCTCTATCTCTACAAAGTATCCTAAATCAACCACATAATCAAGTGACACTTCGTACTTTTCCTTATACATATATTTGCGTCTTGTCTTATTAACAACAGCTATTTTTTCAAGGTCTAAGACATTAAATATACGCGTTAAATTCTCTTCATCATCAATATTAACCTCATATTCATCACAGTATTTATTTTGATGCCAATTCTTATAATTTAGTATCTTTTTATTTCCTCTTATACCAATTCGAAGCCACTCATCGATTTCCTCTTCTCCGGACTTCAGAAATTTACGATATTTAGGTTGAAAGTAAGTGTCCTCTTGATTGGTTTCATTAATAAATTCTGCATTATCATTCATAAAATCATCTAAAGTTTCATATTCACTCTCACTAAGTTTTATCTTAATTTCTGTCTCAACATCTAATTTCTCGTCATCGCCATACATAAGGTAACTTATATTACATTCGAATATTTCACTAAGTTTTGCTATGATATCAAGTGACGGTTCAGTTCTATTCATCTCCCAACTTGAAACAGTCTTAGCTGAAACAAATAACATTTCGCCCAATTTTTCCTGCGTTATTCCCTTATTCTTTCTTAAAATTTGAATTCTATCTCCAATTTCCATAACATCACCTAAATCCATGATAACATAGCATAAAATAATTACCTACCTACATTTTGTAGAGTTAAGCACTTTTTCTTTTTATAATACTTATTACATTATTAGCTATTATAAATATGATAATAAATAAAATTAAAATAATAAAATTATTAATAATTGGTTTTAAAGTTTCATAATTAAATACTTCAATACTCGTAAGTAAATCATTAGAATTAATATAATAGTATGATGGTAATAAATGAGCAAATGATAAAACACCATCAGGTAACATTTCAGCCGGAACGAACGCCCCACAAAGGAATGCAGAACCCAAAGATATAACATTGACAATACCACTTATTGCATCTTTGTTATTTATAAGAGTACTTATTAGCAAGGCAAGTGTTAAAGATACAATCGTAAATACTAATGAGTTGACAATATAGATTAATCCTCGCATAGTAAACATCACTTTACCAAGTATAATAAACGCAAGACACGTATAGAGAATAAATACGATTAATCCATATGTAAAACTTGAAAGTAATAGTTCAAAATTAAATTTACTAACACTTTTACTACTTACAATAGTTCTACGTCTTACATTCTTCTCATTAAAACTACTCATTACTAAACATATTATGAATATAATAACTGCCATTATTGTATAGCTTGCAAAAGAATAATATCTTGAAGCCTTAGTAAGACTTGAAACATCTAACTTTGACTTTAAATTAACAGTTGATTTGTGCTCTAGGTTAGCGTTTATCTTATCTACCAAAGTATTTGGGTCTTTATATTCATCTTTATAAATATTTTGAATTTTTAAATAATTATTTAAAGTATTACTAGCAAGCACTGACTTATAATCTCCAACACTTTTTACATCAATTTGTTTTACATCATCTGTATATATTGATTCTCCATATCCATCAGGTATATAAATTACATAGCTTATATCACGATAAAATATAGCATCATCTATTTTATCTTCCTTTATATCTTTTACATCAGATACTTTTTCAAGATAACTTACTAAATTTGAAGATATAATAGAATCATCTTTATTAACTATTTTAATACTTGGTTTACTATCAGTAAAATCTGTACTTGTGTTACTCGCAGTCATATTAATTCCACCAAATATAACAAGCATTACAGTATAAAGAATAATCGTCCCCTTATACTTATTTACAACCCTCCAAAAAGTCTTAAATAGCATCATACTTTTGCCTCCTTAGTCCCTTGTAAGAAATAAGTATCATAACACCCGAAAAAATTAATAAAGATACTAAATCTATATAGAAGCGCTTCTCTATTCCATAATAATATAAAGTATAGAATCCATCAGTTACTAAGCTAGCCGGATTTATCATATTTACAATTGGTGCATATGTATCAACTATATACTTCATTGTTATACCCATCATTCCTGATAAGAAACATCCAGCCATAGTTATAGCTATTAAAATACCTATCTTAGCATTCTCATTAGATTTTACAAGTGTTGATACGGCAACTCCCAAGGAAAGACCAGCTAAAGATCCAACCAAAGAAAGGAGTATAATTGGTAAAAAATTACTGCCATAATCTACCTTAAGGACAAATATAGTAAACACAAATAATAAAGCTAACTCCAATATTTGAACAACATAACTAGCAAGTAAACCGCTTAATAAATTAGTGCGTTTATTTATAGAAGCAACAGCACATCTTTTTCCAACACTACCCATATTAGCAAGTCTCTTATTTGTAATATACATAGAAATAGTGCCACCATATAAAACAGTCATCGCAATCAAAGTATAATATTCTATCATCGTATAACTCATGTTATCTTTTGTTATATCATTAACACCTATATTTGTATTAATAACTTTTACCTTAATATCTTCAATTAAAGCATTCATATCATTTTTATTATTACTTTTCATTTGCTCTTGGATTAAAGAAGTAATTATTTCTTTATTACTTTCAACCTCATCAACAACAAATCTTAAAATTGTTTCACTTATACCACTTTGATTAACAGTAATCTCTACACCATCACTAAACTCTAAATAACCAGTTATCTTTTTGTCATCTAATAGACTATCTGCTTCATCCTTTGAAACATAAGAAATATTAAATAATCTTTCATCACCCTCACTAAGTGATTTATAAGTTTCTTTATAAATAGGGTTTAAGTTAAAATCATCACTATCGACAATTGCAACATCAATAGCACTAAAAGTTTCACTTTTCTCAATATCTTTAAATGCTAAATTAAAGAGTAAGCCTAATACTATCGGAAAAGCGAATGACCAGAACATTAAAGCTTTATTCCTAAATAAAACTTTAAGTGAATATTTAAAATTATGTATAAACATTAGTCTCTCAATTCCTTTCCTGTAAGGCTTAAGAACACATCATTTAAAGTTGGCCTTTCAGAATAAATACTGCTATATCTAATATGATGCTTCTTTAAAAGTTCCATAAGTTCTACTAAATTATTTTTGCCTCTCTTATATGTAACAAGAAGCGAGTTAACTTGTGTATGTACTTCATCTACATTCTTATTTTCTGCCAAAGCCTCAATTAATTTATCAGTTATAGAAACTCCTTCAACAGTAATCTTTTCATCAATACTTGCAAGTTCTTTTAATTCATCACTCGACCCTTCAGCAAGTAATACTCCCTTATCAAGTATTATTATACGATCACATAATATTTCAACTTCTTCCATATAATGCGTTGTATAAATAATTGTTGCACCATTTTCTCTTAGTGTTTCAATACCTTCAAGTATATTGTTTCTACTTTGTGGATCAACTGCTACTGTTGGCTCATCTAAGAATATTATTTTGGGTTTGTGAGCAATACCACAAGCAATATTTAATCTCCTTAATAGTCCTCCCGAAAGCTGTTTAGGAGTATACTTCATATAGTTTTCTAATCCCACAAGCTTTAAAGCTTCTAAAACTGCCACCTCTCGCTCATGTTTATCATTTATATAAAGTCCGCAGAAATAGTCTACATTATCATAGACATTTAATTCTTCAAAAACAGCTACATCTTGAAATACTACACCAATATTTCTTTTTATATCAGTTGCATCAGGTTTCATCTCACGTCCCATAATTTTAATACTACCATCTTCATAATTTAAAAGAGAAAGTATTGAATTAATAGTCGTCGTTTTACCGCTACCATTAGGTCCTAAAAGCCCAAGTATTTCTCCTTCCTTAACATTAAAAGATAAATTATCTACTGCTTTAACACCCTTATATGATTTTGTTAAATGTTTTACTTCAATTATATTTTTCATTTATCTAATTCCTTCTTTCCTAAAATCATCATCTTAACAGTTCTTTCGAGTAATCTATCTACCTCATCATTATCTAAATTAACAGTATTAGTTGCAACAAGACAGGCAAGTCCATGAGTAAATACCCAAACAGACAAGTGAAAACTTTTCTGTTCTTCTTCAGTGAATCCCGTTAATTCCATACCTTTTTTTATAACATCATTACCAACATCATCATTTGTAATAAACGTAGAGGCAGATAAATCTGACTTCCTCATAAAAATTTCTTTAAAATAGTTGGGATAATCCCGTGCAAAACCAATATATGCAAGTCCCATTCCCTTATAAGGTTTAGGATGTTTCTTTCCCTCATTCATATATCCTTGGTAAATGCCATATATTCTATTTAATAGTTCATTCTTTAAATCATCCATTGATTTAAAATTATAAAATATAGGTTGAACAGAAGAATTAAGAAAAGTTGCTAACCTTCTTGCATTGAGTGTCTCCATTCCTTCATTTGCTAATATTTTTTCTGCAGCAGATAATATACTTTCACGGTCAATTCTTTTAATTGGTGGCATATTCATCCTCTTTCCATAACGTATGTTATATAACACTTGATATAATTATAAATTAAAGCTAATAAAAAAGTAAAGATATTTCTTTACTTTTTCTTTCTATCTACAATTTTATACTTTTCATGAAATCTTAAAACACTAATATAAAATAAATCTGCAAATGACAAAACTATAAGAAGTGGTGATATAAATTTAAAAAGTTTTCCATCATAAGAAGCCCCATACATATAATTTAAGACCATATTTAATATGAATAAAGATATCATTACAACGATAATAATAATCTGTATAACACACATACCCTTTTCTAATATTGTTAACTCCTTATTAAAATACTCACTAGAAGATGCTAAACTTATAAGATTATCTTCAGCTGAACTTTTATAGTCCGTATCCTCAATATATTCTCCAAGTAAGAGTTCATTAACACTTACACCTAAAATATTAGTTAAATCAAGAAGCAGTGAATGATCTGGAAGACCTCTTCCATTTTCCCACTTCGATACTGCTCGATCAGTTATCCCCAATTTCTCTGCAAGTTCACTTTGTGTAAGGCCTTTTTTCTTCCTATTCTCTTCAATAAACTTGCCTATTTTAATTTGATTCATTTTTAATACTTCCTTTCGAAATTAAGTATACAACTATGATGCCAATAATACACCAAACTAATCGTAGAGTAAGAAAAAAAGATAATTATTGCAATTATCTTACTAAAGATTGAACAGCTTTTTTTCGATTTTCTTCGGTAATATTTGGCTTTTCTCCATTACCAGCTTCATTTAGAATAGGTCTAAAAGTTTTTAAGTAAGGTTCATATTCAAGTTCTTCTCTAATTGTATCAACATCTACAGTTTTATTATCGTCTTTCATCATTTCATAGATAACGCTTACAACAAAGTTTCTATAAGATTCGAGAGCCTCTTTTGTTGTCCCCGTAGTTTGACATAATTCATCATCACTGGCAGTTGGCATAACTCTTTCTTTTGTAAATATAAGTTTAACTAAGGAACATAATTCTGCCCTTGAAGAGACAAACTCTAATTCATGAGATAAAATATCTAAAATACGATTGGTATGTTTATTAAATTCTACACTACTTTCAAATTCACTTTCATCATGACCAAATACATGAGAAACTAAAACATCTTGTATCTCCATACTCATTGGTATATCTATATCAGTATATCCTTCTTTAACAAACGAACCTCTCATAAATGATACTCCATATTGACTCAATAAATATGTCATAGCCTGAAAATCAATTGTTAACTCAGTCTTATCCCCCTCTAATTCTGGTTTCTTTCCAAAAAAGCGTACATATGCATGATAAAGAGCATTTGCAACTTCTTTTTCTCCCATATTAATTCACCTCTAAAAACATTATATCAAATTAATTAGAATAAAGATATCTGTTCTTCTCCTTTATTTATACTTCTGTATTCACGAATTATATCTTCCATCCGATAAAGTATTCCATACTTTTCACACTCTTGTATAAATACTTGATATAAATGTCTATAGTTATTAGGCTTACACTCATAAGATCCTCCATAATTAGCTATATACTTTTCTTTTAATCCAGGATAAAAAGAGTCAAGTTTTGAATAGTAATAATCTCTTTGATTTTCCCTTAATGTAACACCCATATATGTATGAATAAATCTAGCACCACTCTCATGTGCCTTTTTTACAAGCAAACAAATATCTTCTTCTGAATCAGTTATAAACGGTAAAACAGGATTTAACATAATTCCAACAAAAAGACCAGCATCACTTAATTTTTTTATCGCTTGAAGTCTTTTAGAAGTAACAGGAGCATATGGTTCAATAACTCGAGATATTTCATCTTTTGGTGTCGTCACAGTAAATTTTATAACAACATAGTTTTTCTTATTTATCTCGCTCAATATATCCAAATCTCTTAAAATTAAATCACTTTTAGTATCAATTGAAACCCCAAAACCATATTTTCGAATTAACTTCAAAGCACCTCTCGTTAACTCATACTTTACTTCAAATGGATTATAAGTATCTGACATAGCGCCAATACCAACAACCCCACCTCTTTTGAATTTTGATAGTTCTTTCTCCATAATCAAAAGTGCATCCTTTTTTGCCCTAACCCTATCAAAATTATCTATCCTATAACAGTTACTTCTAGAATCACAATAAATACACCCATGAGAGCATCCCCTATAAAGATTCATATTATAATCTACCCCATACCAAAACTTTCCATCTTTAACTTTTGATATAATTGATTTAGCTTCAATAAATTCCATAATAGCTCCTTAAAATACATTTGTTCGTATCTTCATTATATCAAATAAAAAGTAAATACAAAATATTTACTTTCCATATTTCTTAAATTTTAGAGTAATAACAAGATTAGACTTTTTTATTTCCGCCTTTACAGTGCCTTTCATAAGAACAGTAAACCTTTTTACTATGGCAAGCCCTAATCCAGTATTACCTTTAGTTCTTGATATATCAGTCGTATAGAATTCATCAAATATATGATTTATATCTATCTTAGACCCATCTATTCGGTTAGAAAACACAAGTGTTATACCATCACTAGTCATAACATCTATATTTAAATCATTTTTACTATGTTTATAAGCATTGCCAATTAAATTATCAAAAATTCGCATAAGAATATCTTTATTAGCTAAAATATTATACCTATCTACTTCTTTATTTAAGTTAATCACTCTTTTTTCATTCTTAAAATCATCATAAAAAGAGATAATAGAATCTTCTAATAAATTTATTATATTTACCTCTTCTAACTGAATATTTGCATCATCTCTTGCAAACTTAGAAAACATAAAGAATGAATCAATTAACTCTTCTAGTCTTTCTAGTCTTTCCTTTATTATCATTACTTCTTCTAATTCATTACTTTTTAAATGATTAGACGCAAGTAAGATATTAGTATAACCTAAGGCAGAAGTAAGCGGTGTCCGCAAATCATGACTTATATTTAGCATCATATTATTAATACTCTTCGCATGCCTTACACTATCCTCTAATATATCTTTTTCATCTTTAAGAATATTATTAATTTCTAATATTAGACTGCTTAATTCTTTTATATCAAGTTCTGAATTGATAAGAGTATTGCTTTTACTTTCACGAGCCTCTACTACACACTTGCTTATTCTTTTTAAATCTCTTTTGATCAAAAAAAGGTACGATAAAAGGAAAATAATAATAAGTATTAACACTACTATACATATTTCCATATTTATCACACCTATCTATTATTTAATTTCTTTTCTCTTAAATACTATATATCCAATTGTATTAAACACAACTATATAAAGAAGTCCTAAAAGAGCGCATTTAATTATATAGCTATTTCCTACATCAGTTGCAAGTTTAGATAAAGCAAACTGTATTTCATAATCAAAAAACCAATCAGCCTTTAATCTAAATAAATTTATTACACCAAAACCAATTAATTGAACAACCATAATGAAGGGTATTGCAATTGTATTAAATACACTAGTTTTACCGGTAACAAAACCAAATCCAATTAACAAACTTATTATACCATAAATTAAAGGAAGTTGAATAAGTGTTAATCTAACTATTTCACTAAATGGCGAAACGAAATTTTTGCCATCAATTAAATAAATAAGTATATAGGAAGTTATATTATTAAATAACAGCAAAACCGTTGAAATAATAAAAATTGTAGCAAGCTTTGAAAAATAATATTTCCGTCTGCTAATCGACGAAGAAAGCGTATTCTTAATTGTGCGATTAGAAAAATCTGTACACAAAACAATAACAGTTATAACAATAAAAATATAATATAAATTGATATTTTGTCCTAGAACCTCTTTATCAAGAGCAAAAGAACCATGAGATAACATTAACTTTCTTAAGTCCCCCAAACTATTAGTAGTTTGTAGCTTTTCTAAAAACTCCGGATCATTCATAACATCACTAGTGTTAGCAGAAATAGATAGACCAACATGTCCCGGTGACACTGATAGTGCACTAGTAAATCCAGCAAATAGAATAAATAAAATACATATATAAATAGCTTTGCCCTTTAGTATTCTATAAAGGTCAGCTTTAATTATATTTAACATTATTTTCCCTCCTTTATTACATTTTTAAAGTAATCTTCAAAAGAAAGACCAGATCCATTAATACTTATTACATCAACTTCATTTTTTAAAAGAGCCTTATTAACCTTCTCTGGTTCATCTAAATAATCATATAATCTAATTTCCCTTTTATCTATTACTTTAAAATTAGTCGTATGAAGTTTTTCTTCCAAAACAGTAGAAGCTTTTTTTGTATTATCAACCTTTATAATGATACATTTGCTACACTCCTTATCAAGTTCTTCTTTAGTTAGTTCTTTTATGACAGAGCCTGAATCAATTATGCAAAATTTAGTAGCTACTTGATAAAGTTCAGATAATATATGACTTGATATTAAAATAGTAATACCCTTCTCTTCATTTAATTTAATAAATACATCTCTTAGTTCACTAATACCAATTGGATCAAGTCCATTAATCGGTTCATCTAAAATAATAAAATCCGGATTATCAAGTATCGCTAAAGCGACTCCTAATCTTTGCTTCATTCCCAAAGAAAAGTTCTTAAATTTTTTCTTCCCAGCATCATTTAATCCAACAAGACTTAAAGCCTCATATATTTGGCTTCTATTAACTATTCCTCTTTGAATAGCGTAATATTTTAAATTATCATAAGCTGACATTCCGGGAAAAAAAGCAGCATTCTCAATTAATGTACCAATTCGTCTTTTAACACTCGATAATTCATCATCTCTATGACCAAATAATGAAAACTCTCCACTTGTTTTATTAGTAAGTGTTGTAATAACTTTCATTAGTGTCGTCTTACCAGCACCATTTCTTCCAATTAATCCATAAATATCCCCTTTTTGAATATTTATACTAACATTATCTAAAGCACAAAAATTCCCATATTTTTTTGTTAAATTATTTGTACTCACCACTGTATCTTCCATACATATCTCCTTTCACAAATTAATTATATAAAAAAAGTGTTAAATAACTCTTAACACAATTCTTAAAAAAGTCTTAAATTATTTTTTTAATCTATATCCAATACTCCAGACAGTCTCAATATAGTCATCATTAGTTATACTTCTAATTTTATTACGGAGTTTACTAATATGAACATTTAAAGTGTTATCATCCCCTGCATCATCGTAACCCCAGACAAGCTCAAATAACTTTTCTTTAGTTAATACTTGTCCTTGATTTTGAACTAATACTTTTAAAAGCAAGAACTCATTTTTCGTTAATTCAAGTTCTTGATTTCTAACCATAACTTTATAATTCTTTATATCTAATAAAATATCTTTATAACTTATTATAGAATTCCCTTCTGATAAATCCTTTAAATGAACTCTTATACGTGCAAGAAGTTCATCATTATCAAAAGGCTTTGTAATATAGTCTTTAACTCCCGCCGAAAATAGTTCTAGTTTTTTTGATGTATCCGTTATAGCTGACATAACAATAATTGGGGCATTACTTTTATCTTGTATAGAACTAATCACTTCTTCTCCATTTTTTCCTGGAAGCATTAGATCAAGCAAGATAAGATTAACAGTACTATCTAATACCATTATTGCTTCAGTTCCAGAAAACGCTTGAACTACTTGATAAGAGTTATTAGTCAATAGTTTAGCCAACATTTTATTAATATAAGTATCATCTTCGACAATTAATATTTTCATAACTACTCCTTATCTAAAGGAACGCTAGAAAAAGAGCCCATATCATACACTTTATAGCCTAAGGAAACTAAAGTATCCTTAGCTTTTTTACTTCTAACGCCACTCCTGCAATAAACTAAAATAGTTTTATTCTTATCAATATCTATATTCTCATCAATTTCTTCAACTGGTATATTTAATGAATTAACAACATGTCCACTGTCATATTCCTCTTTAGTACGAACATCAAGCACGATATAATTATTCTCGCTAATAATTGTGTCTAACTCGCTCACTTTTTTATCCATACTACCACATCCTAATAAAGAAAAGCTAATAATTACTAAAATAATAATCTTTTTCAAATTATCACCTTCCAAAGAATTATAACACAAATAACTAACTTTCTAAAAGAGTTCTTTCAAGCACTTCTGCAAGTGCATTATTTCCCTTTTCAGTTAAATGAATTCCATCTTTTAAAACATAATCTTTATTGTCTGATAAAGTCTTCGAAAAATCAATCACATTTATATTCTTGATATTTTTAAGTTCATCTGTTAACTTTGAATCCATTGAAACGGCATAAACTTCTCTATCTTTGCACAAATTTGCTATTGTAGCAAAATCACTTGCAAACATCGATGAATTACCATCAAATACCAACACAACTCGATTAGTTAAAGCATCATCTTCAATTAAAGAATTAAGTTTGTTCTTTAATGAATTGAATTTATAATCTCGATCAATATTAAATATTGAGCTATCAAATGAACCCTTTAACTTATCAAAAGAATATAATAGTAAATCATTTCCAAAGAAAGTGATTTTTGCCTTATTAGTATCATTAAATTCCTTTTCAAGATTTTCTTTTTCACTCATTATTTTATCTACGTAAACACCTTTTATAGCATCATATAATGCAGCTGTATAAGCTTTTCTACCAGACCCAGTTAAATGTATCCCATCAGCATAAAAGTACTCTTTATGACCGGCCGATATTGTTTCCCAGTCAATTACATGAAAACTGCTTACTTCTCCTGCAAGTTCCTTAAGATCATCATTTATATGAACACTTTTATCATTAGTTACAGTTACCCAAAATAATTCATTTCCACGAGCTGCTTCTACAATTTTTAACTTACAAGATTTAGAACAATCCCCATTAGCACCTAAATTAATAACAATCGGTCCTTTTAACATTCCTTTGCTATTTAAATCATTTAAAATACCAGTTGCTTTTAAAACACTTCTCGAAACTTCTGCATCAAAGTAGCCATTTTTAAATTGCTTATGTAAATTACCAACTGCGCCTAACATGATAGAATCGCCTACACCAACTACAGGTAACTCTAAAATAGTATCATCAATATTTTCTAATCTTTTATCATAATCTTCAATAGTAGCTAAATGTTTATTTAATTCTTCTTCTCTTTCTTTATCAAAGTTTTCTTTTACTTCTTCTATAGTATCTTCTTTTCTTGATAGTTCTTCCTCCAAAGCCTTCATCTCTTTACTGTTATTAGCAGAAAAAACAAACATTATAAATCCAGAAAGAGTTATAAATAAAATGATATCACGCATTATCTTTTTAGTCTTTTTCATATTTTCGCTTTCATTACGTCTAGTATAGAAAGCATTATGAAGTATATAAGATAAAATAAATACAATAGCAACAATCAAGAATGTACTAACATATTTATTAAAACTAAAAAACTTAAATATATATATAATCGGATACTGCACTAAATAGACTTCATAACTCACACTTGATAACGACTTAACAAACTTCATCTTCAAAGAATTATCAATTTCAAAGTCTTCCATCGCATATATTATTAAATAGACAGATATTAAACTAACAAGTAACATTATTAATGGAAAATAATAAAATGATGAATCTATTGCAAAGAATAATAAAACTAAAACTAATAAGAAAGAATAAAACATCCTATTTATTAAATAAACTGATTTATCTCTAGCCTTAAATAAATCCTTAAAATAAGAATATGTAAATCCAGCAGTAACACCAATTAAAAGTGAAAAGAATCTTGCAAAAGAATCATAATAAGACGAATTAAAATTACCCGATGTATTAAGCTTATAAAAGAATATAAAACTTATTAAAGAAAGTAATCCGGTTATTATACCAGGGATCACTTTATTTACTTTTTCACCAATACGCCTCAATCCTAAATATAAAAAAGGAAATATCAAATCAAATTGCATAAGAATTGATACATACCAAAAATGAACAAAAGGTGAATTAGCACTTCTAGCAAAATAATCAAGGTTAGCCCCTATTTGCCAGTAATTGTTATATCCTAGTATTACAGAAGTTGTCTCTGTTTTTAAATTAAACCAATTAGCCCCAGGAACAAAACGAATTGCAAACACAGATAAGAACACTACAATCAAAAGAGGAAAATATATTTTTCTTAATCTTGATTGATAATACTTAAGTATGGAAAAATGTCCTCTTTTAAAAGCCGAAGTACACGCTAAAAATCCACTTAAAACAAAAAAAGTACATACAGCCAAATACCCGCCCTTAAGAAGTCCAACATGATATAAAAGTACTGATATACATGCTATCACTCTTAAAACATCTAATTTTTTATAATATTTACGTTTCATGCTATCACCCTAAGTAAGTCTAAATTATCTAAACATATTATACTAAAAAATGGGTATTATTTCACTTAAAAAAAGAGATAAATTATCTCTTTTACGCATTTATTCAATTATTTTAATTTCCCATCCATTTCACGAAGCCATAATCTTCTTCATAGCCTAAACTTTTATAGAACTTATTTGCAGGAATATTATCTTTATCGGCAAATAAACAAATAAATTCACAATTCAAACTATGAGCGAATTCTTCAATATACCTAAATAATTTTGTACCAACTCCCATTCGCCTATATTCTTTTTTTACTCTAACACTCCAAATGGTTAAGAAAGGATTATTTTCTTCAAATATGTCGTGATGAACAATAACTTTAGCAAAACCAACTAACTCACCATTAAATTTCACTGTAATCATTTGGTAATCTGGATTATCTTTTATTTTCTTAAAAGCATGCTTCATTTTATCCATGTTAGTAACAACATCTCGCTCAGCATCATATAATTCTTTAACATTTTCTAAATCGTCTTCTGTTAATCTTAAAAGCTCTAAATCTTCCAATATTCTTACTCCCATTCTCTTTCAATATTCTTAATCTCTTTATTTTTTAGAGCATCAAACAAATCTATATTATAAGAATTAGCAAGTGCTAATATATAAATAAACACATCTGCAAGCTCATCGCTTAAAGAAGAATCATACTTTTTATGATTATCCATATCCATGTTTGCTTCACTTTTGCGTATTTCTTTAGCAAGTTCGCCAACCTCTTCGGTTAAATAGCAGAATAGTTCAAGAGGAGTATTATTAAATTCATTAATATCCATCATTTTTTCTATATAATCTTGTAACTCAGATAAATTAGAATTCTTGTTTAAATTATTTAAACACTTAAGTAAAGTCTCTTTATCTTTTTTCATTAAAAACCCTCTTATCTAACATATAGGCAGAATCTGGCGTAATTGATGACTTACTAGTGTAAATTATCCAGTCAGTTAAATCATCGACAGTAAACCATCTCTCATCACCTTCATGAATATCATTAACATAATAGGGTTCTTGAGTTAGCTTAGCTTTAAACTTATCTTTCTTAAATTCTATTAATTCAAACCAAATATGCTCATATTTACCTTTTTCTTCTAAAGGCAATCCTATCTTAAGTAAAATAGTATTATTCTTATCCTTATGAGCCTTTTTTACATATTCGAATCTTTCAACGGCAACATTCTTCATCCTATTTGTTTCTTCATCACTTATAAAGAAAAGCGGATTATCTCCCCATAGTGAATCAAAGTCTGATACTTTGCTATAGACATTATTATTTTCATTTTCTTCACTAGTATATAAAAATATTACACTAGAGCGAGAATTATGACCATTCTTACGATCATCTTTTCCACCATTTTTTATATTTTTGTAGTATTTTAATGCATCTACCCATGATAAACATGTTGCAACTATAGGCATACCATTTATAAGTCTTCCGATATAATCCCCACCTGGATGTTCTTCTGTTTTATCTATTAAATACATGGCATATGAATTAATTAAATTATAGTGATTTCTACTAACTTCAGAATGTGAACCTAATATCTCAAGTTCAGTTATGCCACACCTTGAAAGGCCATGTGTATGTAACCAAACAGCCCCATCTTCACCATTAACAGCCTGCACAGAAAATAAATCTTTAGAGCTCGGAGTATATTTAGAGCTTGCCGTTAACTTAACCCAATCACTTACAAATATTCTTTCAGCTGATTCATCTAAAAGTGCCAACATATCTGGAACTAATAAATTAGCTATTTTTATTTGCAAGTGAAAGCACACTTTTGGATTATCATCAAAACTCATAAATATCGTAATACATTTTTTAGCATCTAATAAAGCCTTTTTCTCTTCATCACTTAGATATAAGTTATTTAAATAATACTCAGGTACACTTACTCCCCCAACATACATTCCAACTTCATATGTTACTCTCTTATATTCAACTTTAAACATAATCGTCTGTGTAGAAAAATCAGGATTACTTTCAATGACCTTTATTTCTTTCGATTTATCAATTCTTGAAAGTGCATTCTTAAGTAAATTATCGTCATCCTTTCCATCCGTTATTGCCATAACATAAGATTTTTCTTCCCAATAATACAAAGGGGATTCTTTTAACTTTTTAAAAAACATAATTAATAAGCCTCCTATAAAAATAGTATACTAAAACTAATTATCAAAATAAATAGAAAATGATGGACTTACATCCATCATTTTACTTTTCTTAAACCGGCGGTTGTCATTTCATAAACTACTGTTGCAACTTCATCAATGTACTTTCTATCGTGACTAACACTTATTATCGTTCCTTTAAAATCTTTAAGTTTTTCTCTAATAACTGGATTAGACAAAGGAGATGTATTTCTAGTTGGCTCATCAAGCAATAAAACATTGCACTTATCTCTAACTAATTTAGTTATAAATAATTTAGCAATTGAACCATTACTTAATTCATCAATACTGCCTGTCATTTCATCTCTAGTAAACTTCATATTGCCTAAGTATTTTCTTGCTTCAGTAACATCGTCAATAGAAGTCCCAGCAATAAAATCAAGCGGACACTTATAACCATCAAGTACACTTTTATAATCCTGTGGCATATAACCTAAAACAATATCGCCTCTATCCTTTAACATATCATAAATTAATTTTATCAAAGTAGATTTACCAACACCATTAGCTCCAATTATACACACATGTTCTGGTCCTTTAACATCAAATGTTAGATTAGTAACAAGTAATTTCTCACCAATAAAAAGCTTTGGAATACTCAGTTTCAACACTACCTTCTCTTTCGGAATAAATACATCTTCAAAAGAAAAATTAATACTCTCTTCTGGATCTGGAACATCCAAAAGTTCAGTTTTTTCTAATCTTGCTTCTTGGGCTTTTAAAGCACGCATTTTTATCTTTAATACTTTTGCACCATGTGGGTCAGCTCTCGAAATATTATTCTGTTTATACTGAACGCTCTGCATAAGTCTATTAAGTTTATCTTCTTTTTTCTTCTCTTCTCTGCGCTCATTCTTAGCAATACGTGTTTCTTTTTCAATAGTTCTTAAACGCGCATCAACATACTCATCGTATGAACATCTAGCTAAGGTATGCTTACATTCAGTCTTTTTCTTCACCTGTTCAATATGTAAAATCATATTAGCAGTTTTAGATAAAAGTGTTTCATCATGAGACACATACAAGATTGGTTTATCAGTATTATTAATAAAATTCTCTAGCCACTCAAGAGATTCGATATCCAAATCATTAGTAGGTTCATCTAAAAACAAGATGTCTGGATCATCAAGAAGTATTTTAATAACTGAAAGTTTTACCAGTTCCCCACCAGATAGAGTTTGAATTCTTTGTTCAAGTATTTCATCGCTTAAATTAACTTCATCAAGTAAACCATAAAATTTAGTTATTTTATCATAATAATCTTCATCATCTACAAACAAAAAATTTCTAACAGAAGAACCAACTTCATTCCTTAAATTCTGTTTCAAATATCCTACACGGTTTCCCTTTAAATTGACACTTCCTGATACTTCACCATAATCACAAATGCCAAGTATAGCTTTTAAAATGGTCGATTTGCCATTACCTTCTTCACCAATTATTGCACATTTGTCCCCTCGGTTTAAAGTTAAATTTAAATTCTTAACTAAATATCTCGTAGATACACATATATCTACATTCTTTATATCAAACATTTATGCCTCCTATTTATTCGGCATAATTAAAGTCTATGCCTAACTTATCCTATTATTCTCATCTTCCCACCTCCAGGCATACTTTATTACTAAAAAAAACATTCATTTGAAAGGATTATAACACAAGAAAGACATTTTAACAATTTAAACATTTTTCTTAATAAACAAAAAAAGAATAAATAAATTATTCTTTAATTATTAAACAAAACTTTTTCTGATTTATATTGCTTTATGATAATTGCTAAGACAACTACTATTATTAAAATTGTTGATAATAACATTAAGCATATTTTTATTATATCTACATTACCTGATGTAATATCATCAAATAAAAGTGTAAAGTTTAAAAATGGTATTAAAGCCAAAAGAATAGATGATGGCAATTCTATCATAAAAGCAATCATTCCTGGAAAAAAGGAAATAAATGTTAATGGTGTTAATGCACTTTGGGCTTCTTTAAAGGTTCCAGATTTACTAGCTATTGCTATACATAAGCCACTTATCAAAAAAGAGTATGCAATTATAACGACAATTGAATAAAGAATACTTACTCCAGACATCATAAGATTAACATCCTTATATATTTCAAACATTCCCCCAGATACATACAAGGATACAATTAGAAGTATTAAACTCAAAGCGCCAGTAATAACACTTGATAAAGTTACACTCAAGTATTTTCCAATAATAATATCTTTTGCTTTAATTGGTAGAGTTAGTAATGTTTCAAGGGTTCCTCTTTCTTTTTCCCCAGCAGTAGAATCAGTTGCTGGATAAGTAGCAGAAACAGTAATCGCCATTATTATAAACATAAATCCATATGTCGTAATATATGAAGAAAAATAATTTTCGTTATCTTTTGTTATAACATTTTCATTTACATTTATTAAATTTAGCACTTCATCTGGATTAATCTTTTTATCAGTTAAATAATTTCTTTGTAATATTTCTTTATAAGTACTAAACATCCCATTAACAAGGCTAAGAGCAAAAGAGGCATCTTGATCATCTTCATACATATTTAATGAATAATTATTATCACTTTTTATAACATATAGATTTATTAAACCATTTTCATAGTCGCTTTTTAATTCATCATCACTTTTTACGATTACTTCAATATCCATGTCTTCAGCTATACTTTTTTCAATTTCACTTAATTCATAATTAAAACCAATTTTATTATATTCCGTTACTTCTTTATTCATCTGCATATCAAAAAGTGCAGAAAGACCAATTATAAGAAGTGGTATCATTATTGGTATAATAAGCATCATTGCTAAAGACTTTTTATCACGGAATAATTCTCTTATTTCTTTTTTTAATATAAGTATAAATTTACTCTTCATAGTTACCTCCATCACCAATTAACGAAAAGAAAGCATCTCTCAAATTAGTTGTCTTAGTTGACTTTCTAATTTCATCAGGAGTTCCCTCTTTTATAATAACACCCTTATTTATCATAATTACATAATCACATATATTTTCTGCTTCTTCCATATAATGTGTTGAATAAAGAATGGTCTTACCCTTCTTTTTTTCACCCTTAATAAAATTAAGTATTACTTGACTTGATATAATATCTAAACCACTCGTAGCTTCATCTAATATATAAAGACTTGGGTCATGAACTAAACATCTTGCAATATTAACTCTTTGAGTTTGTCCAGTAGATAAATTACCAATTTTATTATATAAAAAATCATTCATATTTAACGTACTAGAAATATCTTGAATTCTTTTCTTTAATATATCTGAATCAACTCCATAAATACTTCCACACATCTCTAAAAGTTCATAGCAAGATAAAGTATCATATATTTTTGTATTACCAGATAAAAAAGCTATTTTAGATTTAATCTCAAGTTCATTATCTTTATAGTTTAAACCATCTACGTTTACACTTCCGCTAGTTGGTTCAAGTATTCCACCAATCATTCTTAAAAGAGTTGTTTTACCTGCGCCATTAGGTCCAAGTATACCAACTACTTCGCCCTTTTTTGCTTTAAAACTAATCCCATTATCAGCATAAAATTCACATCTTTTTTTATCCTTAGTTACTTTTATGAATTTCTTCTTTATATCCTTAACTTCTAACATATAATCATCTCCATTCAACAAATATCATAGCATAAAATAAAAATACCTTAAAGTATAATTACCTTAAGATATTCTTAAATATTTATTAAAATTCTTTCTTTAGATATATTTTCTTAACTAAAAAGTAGGAAAGAATATAAATAAGTATTATTGAAATGGGAATGATAAACTCTAAAATGTTTTCAAGTGAATTAAGTATATTGCTTGGTATATGTAATTTAAATCCCAAATGTGAAAGAACTCCACCAAATATGACAATCCCGAATATCAAAGCAAACACACCAATTCTTCCCTTTTCAACTCCAAACTTATAAATAATTGGATAAAATATTGCTTGTACAAGTAAAACACTTAACCATATCATAAATACCGTTTCTAAAGTAGAAATAATATCTAAATTATGATTAATAATACCTGATACAATTGTTAACACAAGTGAAAATACAGAAGCAACAGACACTACAATCAGAGTAGATATATACTTAGCTTTAATTGAATTTACTTTTCCATTAGGTAAAGAAACAACAAAAGCATCTGTCTTATTGTACTCATCATACGAGAATGTTGACATCATTATTGCTATACTCATATAAACAGCAAAGAAAGAAAAATCCGTGTCTCCATTAAGTGTCAAAAGAGAAAATACAACAATAATAACAAGTAAACTCCTCAAATTTCTTATTACTATAAATAAATCTTTTTTTACTAATCCTATCATTATCTATCACCCTTAATCATCATAACCATTAACTCTTCTAATGTTATCTTATCTATTACACATTTTTTATATTTTTTCTTTGCATCAATAACATTATTAAGTAATACTTCACAATCATACTTGTTCATCTTATATGAAACTATATCTTCTTTATCTATTTTAGGAAAGTATTCTTTATCACATTTTAATAGTCCATAATGTTCTAAAATGTTATCTCTCGAGTCACTAAGTAAAATCTTACCTTCATTTAGAAACACTATCTCATCAGCTATATGTTCTAAATCACTCGTTATATGTGTAGAAAGTAAAATTGTATGTTCATCATCACTAATAAACTTTAAGAATATATCCAAAACTTCGTTTCTAACTATTGGATCTAGTCCACTAGTTGGTTCATCAAGTATTAGTAATCTAGGTTTGTGAGCAAGTGCACAAGCAATCTCCAGCTTTTTTCTCATTCCCTTAGATAATGTCTTTATCTTAGAATTCTTATCTAATTTAAAAGTATTTAAATATTCATTATATAAAGAAGTATCCCAAGAGGAATATATTCCTTTAAAAACAGAATCTAAATCCCTGACTAATAGAACTTCTGGCAAAAACATATCATCCAAAACTACTCCAACATCTTCTTTTACATCTCCATCAAATTTAGACACATCCTTATCAAACATCTTAATACTTCCGTCATCTATTTTTAAAATATTTAAAATAGATTTAATTAAAGTAGTTTTACCAGCTCCATTTTCACCAATAAGCCCGACTATAACACCAGAGGGTATATCTAAATCTATACTGCCCAAAGTAAATCCTGTATCATACTTTTTTATAAGTTTTTTTATTTCAATTGCTTTATTCATCTTCATCACTCTCCATTAAAAACTTAAATAAATCAATTATTTCTCCTTCAGAAATATTAAACATCTTACTTGTTTTAACCACTTTTTCTAAAGAAAGCTCAATATCTTTTCGAGCTTGTTCTTTAGCAAGTTCAACATTCTTTGGTGCAACAAAACTACCCTTTCCTTGCACCGTTACAATGTAGCCATCTCTTTCTAGTTCATCATAAGCTTTTTTTATCGTCATAACACTTATTCTTATATCACTAGCTAAAGTTCTTATTGAAGGTATTGCTTCTCCTTCAATTAACTCTCCACTCATAATTTGCTCAATTATAGAAGATTTAATCTGCTCGTATATCGGGACAGCACTACTATTACTTATTATCATTTTCATACACATCACCAACTGTTATACATAATATATAACACTATATAACATTTGTCAACACTAAATTATTACAATGAAAAAAAGCATTACTTAAAGTAATGCTTATCCACGTGGTTTTAAAGACTGTTGCTTTACACCATCCCTTTTATTTTTTTCTTTTCCCAATACATCAAGACCGATAGCAATTGCTTCATTAGCAGCACCTAACATTACTACATTATCAGCAACATTCACACGCATAAGAGCATGTCTTAAAAAACTTTCTCTTTTATCAGCTACTTCATCACTTGATTTAGATAACACTTGAATAAAATTTAAATAATCAGAAATATACTGTTTAGTATCCTCTAAGTAACATATATTAGAACTTAAATCTTCATCACTTAATGTAGATGCACTAGTAGTATATTCTTCTTTTATAAAATTCAAATGAAAACTAATCGCTTCTTCTTCTCTTTCATAAGGTAACACTCTAGTTGCATACTCAATCATACCAGACACCATATAATTAGATCTATCAAATGCCATAGCTGTTCCTCCATTCACTAAATTACACATATAGTATCACTTAGTAAAATAAATAGCAAGAATAATAATTAAGATATAACTTTCTTATTCCAGGAAGATTTTTTACACTTAGGGCATTTCATATAACGCGTTCTAAAAACATGCATTGAAAAAAATATTTGCTTATATGATGGAATATATTTATTATGACACAACTTGCATTCATAATACCCAGCTATTTTTTCAATTAGAATGGCATAGCATATTCCAACCGCAAATAGAATACAACCAAATGTAATAATAATAATTTTTGCATATTGAGGCATTTCTACAAATGATGCAAACAATATAGAAAGAACTAAAATAGCAGTTGAAAATACTCCTATTAAAACCTCTAAAATAAGAAGTTGTTTATCCCTTACTTCCTTTTCTTTTGCAAGTTCTAAGATAACTTTCTCCGATTCATTAGTTTTAACTTCCATATTAACTTCACCACTAAATAGATCACTTATTGTTATACCAAGAATAGAACAGAGTTCTGGAATAGTACCAGCATCAGGCATACAAACTCCATTTTCCCATTTAGAAACAGCTCGGTTAGTAATACCTAGCATCTCAGCTAATTCACTTTGAGTTATATTCTTACTCTTCCTACACTTTGAAATAAACTTTCCTATTTTAACTTGATCCATATAGTTTCTCCTTTCATACTTAAATTATATAAAACACATACATAATTTAACAGGAACTAAAAGTTGACTTTCCAA
>CAYWFZ010000021.1:0-26562 GCA_964458035.1 uncultured Muribaculaceae bacterium
TATGTTGAAGTTGAAACACCAATTCTTACAACTCTTTTAACAGGAGCATCAGCTCGTCCATTTGTAACACATCATAATACACAAGACTTAGATATGTACTTACGTATCGCACTTGAATTAAACCTAAAAAGACTTTTAGTAGGTGGAATGGAATCAGTTTATGAAATTGGAAGAGTATTCCGTAATGAAGGAATGGATCCGCAACATAATCCAGAGTTTACTCTTATGGAACTTTATCAAGCTTACTCTAATCTTGAAGGTATGATGGATTTAACTGAGAATATGTACAAGACTATAGCTAATGAAGTATGTGGTAAAACAACATTTAACTATTTGGGGCATGAAGTTGATCTATCGGGAACTTGGAAAAGAGTATCAATGGTTGATGCAATAAAAGAGAAAACTGGAATTGACTTTAAAAAAGAAATGACTGTAGAGGATGCATTAAAGTTAGCAGAAGAACATGAAATTGAAGTTGAGCCACATGAACATACAGTTGGACATATAATCAATTTATTCTTTGAAAAGTATGTAGAAGAAACACTAATTCAACCAACATTCCTTTATGGACATCCAGTTGAAATATCTCCATTAACAAAGAAAAATCCTGAAGATCCAAGATTCGTTGATAGATTTGAATTATTTATATCAGGACATGAATGCGCTAATGCATATACCGAATTAAATGATCCAATCGATCAGTTAGAAAGATTTGAGGATCAATTAAAAGAAAAAGAATTAGGTAATGAAGAAGCAAATGATATAGACTATGACTTTGTTGAAGCATTAGAGTATGGTATGCCTCCTGCAGGTGGTATAGGCTATGGAATAGATAGATTAATTATGTTATTTACTGAGGCAGAATCAATAAGAGATGTTCTATTATTCCCAACAATGAAGCCAAATAAAAAAGAAGAAAATTAATGAGTAGCCATTTATTGGCTACTTTTTTTGTCAAGTTATATCTATTAACCTCGCTTTATGGAACATATACACCAAAATATTTGATATAATGAAAATAGAATAGGTGATACTCATGAAAAAAGAATTTAAACTAATGTCAATTTTTATAATGTTGATAAGTATGTTTTTATTAACATCAAATGTTTATGCAGAAGATATATTCTCATTTGATTTTAAAACAGAGATAAAAGACTTTTACATGACATATGTTGAGCGTGATGATGGTCTACCAAGACCACAAAGTGTACGTACACAAATGGTACATTATCAAGATAATATATCAAAAGTAATTTCTTATAAAGATGGGTATTTAGAGGTAAAAATAGTAGATAATGGTTATAAGAATGGAACTGAGTTAACTTACTATAGCTATACAGGAGGAATATTAAAAACAAATTATTTTGAAGACCTATACATAGTAGGAGTAACTAGAGATATAAATCCAATGAATTATCTTCTTATAAATGGTGATGATATTTACTGTTATGCAGTCGAGTACAGAATTATTGGAACAAGAGTATTACCAGATATACCAACTTATACTTTAAAACTTAATGCAAATTTAGAAATAGAAAATAGAGTTGAAGGTTATGTTCCAATAGATATTAAAGACAATAAATTATATGCAGCTTCTAAAAACTCTATTGCCGAATTTAATCTAAATCTAACAAATAAAAATGAAGTTAAATTGGGTAATATTGAAAATAATGCACCATATAATAAATTTATGGCACAATTAGTATTAGGAATTTATAGTGGAATAAAACCAAGTAAGGCAAGTTGGTTAGTTGAAAAAGTCTTAGATGACATAAAGAATGAAGATAACCCAGAGAATTCAAACAATCCTTTTATAAAAGTATTTGAAGATAATGCATTAGTAGATATAAATGATAACTATATTCTACTTGGAGATTATAATACTGAGGAAGTAATAGTATTAGATAAAAATGGAACTGAAGTATTCAGAAAAAAAATAAATGAAGATAGTGTATGGGCAGTTAAACTAATACACAACTATTTAGGTATAATAAAAAATGAGGAAGAAAAGCCATCTAAAATAGAAATATATGATTTTAAGGGAAATATAGTTCAAACATTAAAAAGAGAGAATTCTAATGAATTCTTTGCAGATATAGTTGAAACAGAAGTAGGATTTTCATCATTTACAATTAAAAGAGATTATACTGATGTTTCAGAATCTATACCCTATAACAAAGTACAATCAAGAGATTTACCAACATACAGAATTCGTTATTTAGACATCTATGAAGAGGGTGAATACTATAATGAATTCTATACAATGGCTCAACCCATATCACTAAATATTATGGGAAGTGGAAATGTTAGAGTGTTTGCTAGTGCAAGATTTGGACAAAGAGTAACGTTTGAAGTAGATACACCTGAAGGACAAATGCTAAAAAAAGTAGAAGTATTCGATTCATATAAAAATTCAATAGAAGTAGAAAACAATTCGTTTATAATGCCAAGAACTCCAGTAACAATCAATGCAGAATTTGTACCAGTACTAAAGGAAAATCCAAAGACAGGGTTAACAACATTTACAGGATTTGCAATCTTAGCAGTAAGTTTAACGATATACTTTAAAAAGAATAAGAATAAATTAACAACTTTGAAGAAAATATAAAGAAATTTGAGAAAAGAATATTTTCTCTTTTTTCTTGTGTAAAATTAGTCTTGACAAAATTTTTATGCAGTAGTAATATTATTTTACATTTATATTGATGGAGGGTTTTATGGAAGTATGTAGTATGACAATTATTAATCAATCAATTGCATGTATTCCTTTGCTTTCATACGGCCTAAAATTAAAAACGATAGTTTAATCTACTATCGTTTTGTCATTTTTTAGGAGGTTATTTATGGGAATTGAAAGTTTATTAAGTATTATTAAAGATTATGCACCAATGGACAAGGAATTCATCATACGTGCCTATGAATTTGCAAGAAATGTACATAAAGGTGCCTTAAGAAAAAGTGGAGAACCTTATATAATTCATCCTGTTGCAGTTGCATGTATCGCAGCAGAGATGCATGCCGATGTTGACACCATTGTTGCCTGTCTTCTTCATGATGTTATTGAAGATGGAAAAGATATAACAAAAGAAGAATTAGCGGAGAAGTTTAATCCAACAGTTGCTTATTTAGTAGATGGAGTAAGTAAACTTCCAAAATTAAGCATTAATAATAACAAATTTGAAACAGATGCTTTTAACCTAAAAAAGATATTCTTAAGTATGGTAGCTGACATAAGAGTTATTATAATTAAACTTGCTGATAGATTACATAATATGCGAACACTTGAGTTTCAATCTCCCGAAAAACAAATCGAAATATCTAAAGAAACTAGAGACATATATGTTCGTGTAGCGGACTGTATTGGTGCATATCATTTTAAACAAGAATTAGATGATTATTCATTTAAATATTTAGACCCAGAAAACTATTTAAAAATGCAACAAACTATAAAGAATTTTAGACTAGAAAATTATGATATCATTGATGAAGCTATCTGTCAGGTTTCTCAATTACTCAATGCTGACAGTGTGCCGTTTGAAGTAAAATTAAGAGTTAAGAGTTTATATAGCTTATACAAAAAGTTACAAAAATACAGCACAATTTCAGAAGTACATGATATATTCTCAATTAACTTCTTACTTGAAAGTGTAGATGAATGTTACAAATTAAGACAACAAGTATATAATCTTTATCCAACAATCCCTAAGAAGGAAAGAGATTACATACAACATCCTAAAACTAATATGTATTCATCACTTCACACATCTATTTATGCTCCAAATAATAGATTATTACAATTTCAATTTACGACTAAAACTATGGACATAATTAATACTTATGGTATCACAGCCTACTGGGATTTATTAAAGTTCAATAATGCACCAGAACAAATGCAACGAGCTGCAAGTGGCATGCCATTCTTTCAAAGACTAGAAGAACTTACACATGCCGACTTAGAAAATGCTGAATTTAATAAAGAAGTACAAGAAGATATCTTAAGTGCAACAGTCTGTACATATACTCCAAATGGAGACAAAGTTGAGTTACCTGTAGGTTCAACGCCTATAGATTTTGCTTATAAGATACATGGAGATATTGGTGATTGGATAACATATGCAAGTGTTAATGGAGAAAGAGTCCCATTAGATTATAAATTAAAAAATCATGACACTGTTAACATTGGGTTTTGTGAAAACTTAATTGGACCAAGAGAAGATTTAATAAATATGTGTAAAACCAATAGTGCTAAAAGAAAAATAAGAGAATTTAATAATAGATGCCTAAAGCAAATGTAAACTTTAGGCTTTTTTTTACGCATTACCTCAGTGAGTAAGTGAATGCTTATTCTTAGCCTATATACTTTGTCAAATTATTTGATATATTAAACTAGGATTAGAGGGGAATATAAATGATTGATCAAGAGAAATTTGGTAAGTTTATTGCTGAACTAAGAAAATCTGCTGGATTAAGTCAAGCAGAATTAGCAGCAAGACTTTATGTAGGTAGAGAAGCAGTTAGTAAATGGGAAAGAGGTGTAGGTTTACCAAGTCATACAATATTACTTGGTTTAAGTAAGGAGTTTGACATAACAATTAATGAACTTTTATATGGTGAAAGAATTAATAAAACAAATAAAGATGAAGTTGAAAAAGTACCATATAAATGGATAGATAAAATATCAGAAAAATTAAAAAGATTTAAGAAATTATTCATAGTTACATTAATACTTTTAATTATTATATATTTAGTAAGTTATTTTATATTTGATTACACTTCTTTTAAAATATATGCAACATATACAAGTGGTGGAGATTTTACTTTTAAACCAGGGTTGATAGTTAAATGTTATGATAAACTATATTTTAAATTTGGTAATATCATTAATTACAAAAAAGATGAAATAAAAGATATGACATTATATTACGGCAATATAGAGAATAGAGTAAAACTTCTTAGTGGGTCAACATTAGAAGATACAGTCGTAGAAATAAAAGAGTTTGAAAAATTAACCAATAAGGATATAAAAGAAGTATTACAAAATTTATATGTAGAAATTACTACCCCATCAGAAGTAGAACAATATAAAGTAGATGTGGACTTAAACTTTAAATCATATTTTTTAACTAAAACAAATAATAAAGATAATAAGGAAGATGAAAGCGAAAGTTTCTCTGAAACAAGCAATGAAAATAATGACATTAAGAATAAATTCAAACTTAAAAATGGTAAATACGTATATGAATTTAAGTATAAAGGAAAGAAGTACAGATGTACATTAGAAGGTGATGTTATAAATGGAAAAATAGATAAATATATTATTACATATGATATCAAAACAGATGTAATAAACTTATCGATAAACAAAGAACATATAGCATTTGAGACAATTGAAAAACACTGCATATCAGGTAACTGTGATAAATATTCTGATACAATAAACATGTTCATAGATAACGTTTTAAAGTAAAGGGACCTCAACGGTCCTTTATTTGTTGTATAAAATTGTACTATCATAATAAACGGAGGAAGTAAATGAAAAAGAAAATTTTAAGTGTTATGATTTTTACGTTATCTTTGTGTACAATAGGTAATGTTCAAGCAGAAGAAGAACCTTACTTTATAACATATGGTGGAGTAGAGCTAACAGAATATCAATATAATACTCTAGTTGATATTCTAAGTGAAGATAGAGTAAAAACTATTACAGAAGATGACTACAATGCTCTTCATGTAGAGAGAATGATTGAAGGAAAATATTCTTATAAAACTGAAGAATATGAAATTGAAGATCCAACATATCCAGGGGGTATTGAACCTTACGTTTATCATGAAACTGCTTCTAAAAAAATCTCATTGAGCAAAATATGTGATTCGGATTATTGTTTCATGACAGCAACAGCATATTGGAAAAAGGTGCCATCAGTAAAAAGTTACGATGTTATTGGTGTTCGATTTGATAATACAAGCCTATACAGTACATCAACAACTTTCTATTCAAGGACAAGCGGAAATGTTACAACAACATATGATAAAAGCATAAAATCAAGTAATGGTGTAGCTTATATTAAAAAAATATCAAGTGGCATAGAGTATATGGTTCTTGATGTAGATTTAAATAATACATACAACGGAATAGTATTTGCAAGTTATCAACATGCAACTAGCAGTGTAACTCTAGCTCAAGCAAGTAACTTCCAATTCAAAGGAACTGGCTATGGTGGAGTATTCTTATGGCCTATGGCAATACGATCAAAATATGACCAAATGGGCGGCGTAAATATCACTTTAGCCGACTTATAATACATTAAGAAATAGAAAAATCATAACACAAAAAAATACAGTTTAAAGACTGTATTTTTTAATTTATTTATTTTTTTATTCTAAAATATTATTCGACATAGTTTGCAGTATTACTGTGTTAGTATACACACTCGAGAAGCAGAAAAGATGTTTATCACCTCTAATGCCTTGGGTGAAAAATTCAGGGGGTTTTGGTTTTTGAAGTTAGGGGTGATATAGTGATCAATTTGAAAGACTTAATAATGTTGATACAAACTGTAACTATTTTATTACTCATTTTATTTGGGTAATAAAAAACATCTTTATTCTTCTGAATAAAGATGCGAACAAAATGTGGTAAGCATCATACCCAAGAGATAATCTGCCTCTCACCAATTAAATTATAGCATAAAAAACATAAAATATACAATCATAAAATACTCTGATCTAATAAATTGCTACCTACCTACTTTATATGCTATGATTTAATTTAAGCGACTAAATAGTCGCTTTTTTTATAAAATTCAACATCATCAGAATAATCGACAAATATTTTATTTATAAGTATTATCATAGCAACTTGTGAAGCAGAGGAAAAGATGCAAAACACTTCTTTTATACCTTTTGGCAAATTTATTCAGGGGGGTAGAAGTAGTAGAGGAAGTGTTGCTTATGAGTAGACAAGACTTAGTAAGAATTATCGAGTTATTGTTAAAAATAATTTTAGCGTTAGTTATAAAAGGCTAACATTAAAAAAGCATCTTTATTCTCTGAATAAAGATGCAAAAACCAAAACGGTGTTTTGCATCAGCCAAAAGGGACCTTTGCTTCACACTCAATCAAAGTATATCAAAGCTTACATAACAAAACAAGTTTTTTATTGAAAAATATAAATGCGCTTGCATTATTTTCTTATATATAATATAATGATTAGGACATTTTACAAAAGAGCTGAATACTCTTAACCCCATGCGGAAAGAGTATCCGGCTTTTTTGCGTGGAAGGAAGGTGTTTTATAAATGTCAATCATCGATGTTAATAACATAAGTAAATCTTACAAAATCGTGAAGAAAGAAAATGGAATTAAAGCATCAATTAAATCATTCTTTAAAAGAGAATACAAAATAATTGAAGCTGTTAATAACATTACATTTTCTATCGATGAAGGTGAGATTGTAGGTTACATCGGACCGAACGGAGCAGGTAAAAGTACAACTATAAAGATACTATCGGGAATACTGACTCCAGACGATGGGAAGTGTAGCATAAATGGATTTACTCCATGGCTAGACAGAAAAAATTATGTTAAACAAATCGGCGTAGTCTTTGGGGCTCGCAGTCAATTATGGTGGGATATTCCAGCAATTGATACGTTTAGTTTACTTAAGGATATTTATGATATTAATGATGAAGATTATAATCGAGTATTAAATGATTTAACAGAAAAATTGAATCTTCAAGATATCTTAAATATACCAGTTAGACAACTGAGTCTTGGTCAAAGAATGCGTTTAGAGATTGCAGCGTCACTTATTCACGAACCAAAAATACTTTTTTTAGACGAACCAACAATTGGTTTAGATGCCGTATCAAAACAGTGTGTGCGAGATTTTATTAAATCAATTAATAAAGAGAAAAAAGTAACAATAATCTTAACAACACATGACATGTCTGATATTGAAGCATTAGCAAAAAGAATAATTTTAATTGGAAAGGGAAGAGTTCTTTATGATGGATCACTCCTAAAATTAAAGAATAAATATCAAAGCAAAGTAAGTATTGAAGTATCCACAAAAGATCACATCAAACTTGCAAAAAAAGGAATCATTGAACTTGAAAAAACAAGAGAAGGTTATCATTTCTTAATAGATAGCAAAATCTTAAATGTATCAGATTTTTTAAATATTATAAGCAAAAAGATAAGAATAGATGATATTGAGATAGAAAATGAGAATACAGATGAACTTATTGTAAAATTATATGAGGAATTTGAAATTTGAAAGTATATCTTTCATATTTTAGATTAAAGTTTATTACTAGTTTACAATATCGTGCATCAGCAATAAGTAGTATTTTAACTCAGTTTTTCTTCGGCCTTGTTAATATATTAATATTTATAGCTTTCTTTAAATCAGGTGATGAAGGAGCACCAATTACTTTAAGAGGGACTGTTACATATCTATGGCTAAATCAATCATTTTTCGCACTTATTTATCAATTCTATCGCGATGAAGAACTATTAGATTTAGTAAGAAGTGGTAATATATCATACGAATTAACAAGACCCCAAGATATATATTTTATGTGGTATTTTAAAATATTTGCATCACGTCTTGCTGCAGTATTATTAAGATTTATACCAATTCTTATAGTAGCATTCTTGCTACCATCTCCTTATAAGATGATGTTACCAAATAGTATTGAAACTTTTCTCTTATTTTTATTAGCATTGTTTTTAGGATCTTTCTTAAGTACTGCGCTTTCTACATTAAATCCTGTAATAGTTTTAAAAACATTGAATGAAAAAGGTGTCTCAAATATATTAACAACAATTGGAGACATACTAAGTGGTATTGCTATACCTATACCATTTCTACCTGATGTAATAGGTAATATCTCATCACTTTTACCATTCCAATATGTAAGTGATCTACCATTTAGAATATATATCGGAAATATTACAGGATTAGAAATATTAACAGGAATATCCATGCAAATAATCTGGATTATTTTAATCATTTTAATCAGTCATATAATGCTTACTAACTCATTAAAAAGAGTAGTAGCTCAAGGAGGTTAAAATGAAGTTATATTTTAAAGCTTTAAAGATGCATTTAATGAGTGAACTAGAATATAAATCATCATTTATTATGTCTTGTATTTCTCAGACACTTTCGTTTTTCTCATATCTTTTAGTTATAGTTTCTCTATTCGGACGATTTGCTTTAATTGACACATTTAGTTTATATGAAGTATTATTATGTTTTGCAATTATACGTTTTGGATTTACTTTCAATGAAACCTTTGCAAGGGGGATAGATAAGTTCGATCGTTTAATAGTTAAAGGCAACTTTGATCTAATTTTATTAAGACCTAAAAATATTATCTTGCAAATACTTATATCTGAATCAGATTTTGTCAAATTATCTCGTTTATTTGAAATAGTATTAATTTTAATATATGCCTTAATAAAATTAAATATCGAATTAACTCTCACTAAAGTTATAACTCTAATACTAATGCTTCTATCCTCAATTGCAATATTCTTTGGTATATTTTTACTTGCAGCTGCTTATTGTTTTATTACAATTCAAGGATTAGAGGTGAGAAATATATTTACTAATGGTGGAAAGGAAATGGCTCAATATCCAATAAGCATTTTTAATAAACCATTTGTAATTATTTTTACAGTTATTATTCCTTATGCTTTCATAAATTATTATCCACTATTATTCTTTTTAGGACGTACCAATAATTTACTTTATGCATTTAGCCCACTAATCGTATTTATATATCTTATTCCATGCTTTATTGCATTCAACTTAGGAGTAAAAAAATACACTAGTGTAGGCTGTTAATTTATAATCAAACATTTTTCCAACAATTGTTAACTTTTACTAGACAAAGTAAAGTCTAGCATATATAATAACACTTGTAAATTGGGGAAATGTTTGATTTTTTTAGGCAACAAAGGACCTAATTATATAAGGAAGGAAGAAAAGAATTAATGGAAAATATTAATGGACAAACAAAAGTAATTGATGGTGTAGTTTATCAAGCTGTTTCAGCTCCAGTAACTGCAATTCCATCAGATAAAGCTGAGATAGTTACAGCACCAACAGGGGGAGTAAGTGTTAGCGAAACTAGAAAAACAGTAAAGCTTTCAAATGGACAAAATTTTACTGTTGAATCAGTAAATATCAATGACCCTAAATCTATTATTACTTATGGTAGTAATATTCAAAGACAAATAAGTGCTATATTAGAAAGCACAGCAGAAATGACAGTGCAACAACAAAAGACATTCTTAGATGACGAAACATTAACTAAAATAGTTTCATTTGAAGATTCTTTAGATGAAGCAAACAAACAAGCACAAGAAAAAGTTGGATTGGTTAGAGGACTACTTAATAAATTAAGAATAGGTTTGAATGATGAAACAGCTAAAAAAGAAGAAGCTATGAAGACATATCAAGGAAGATATAAAGATTATACAGATAATCTAAAATTAGTATGTCAAAATATTGGAGCTATTGCAAATGATGCCTTACTTGATATATCTCAAAGAGCAGCGTTAGCAGAAGAACTTTCTCCAGTTATAGAAATGGCAGATATTACAGTTCAATCAGGAAAAGAGTGTCTTGAAGAATATAATAAAGATACTGCTAGAATCGGTGAAGAAGATAAGACTCCTGATGGCCAAGCAATCGTTACACGCCGTACACAATTATCTAATGCTTTCTTAAGACAATTAAATGGTCTTGAAAAAGCCGTAGTGTTATATAAAACACAAATTCAAGACTATTTACTTCAACAAGATATTTCAATGACTACTGTTCAAGTATCATATGATTTTATTGATAAACAAAAGCCAGTTTTACAAATGAAGGCTAGTGGAACAGTCTATAATCGTTTAGAAAACGAAAGATTAAATAGTCTACTTGATGTATCTAGAGCTGCTAATGAAGCAATCAAAGAATCTTCAGAAGCAACTCTTGAAAATATAAGATTAGCAACTGAACTATCTGAAAACAGTGGATTTACTATGGAAGCAATTGAAACTGCAATGTCTTCACTTGAAGAAGGAGTTGCACTAATTAAAGATAGAAAAAGAATGCTTATTGAAAGAGATCATTCAGAACAAGCTGCTCTTAAGGGTATAAATGAAAGATTAGAAGAACAAAAGCAAGAAATTATAAATTTAATTGAAGACAAATCTGTTGCTGTACTTGCAATTGAAGAAGAAAGAGGAAAAGCTGGCAGACCAAGATCTTTATCAACTTCATCTAGACGACCAAGATTAGGTAGTAGAAAATAATGAACGCAATAGAAGTAAAAATATCACAAATTAAAAATCTTAATTTGGTTTACTTGTATAATATTGATAATGTATTTGCTACTGAAAGAAATAAAAAGTATCTAGGATTAAAGGTTCTATATGATAATAATCAAGGATATATTAACCTAGATTACAAAGATAGAAGTTTTGCAAGCTTAGTAAAAAAGACTATAAGTCTTTATAACCAAGAAAAGGATAATAGAGATATTATCCTTTTAGGCAATCTATCCAAGAAAATGTTTTCTGACGAAGAGATATTATCTTATGCTTTAAAGTCAACAGAATACTCTGATGAGGGAATTGGTTTATTTAATACATCAAATGAAGTAATTAAACCATTTAAACCTTATTTATATGAAATACTAAAACATATACTTGAGTATGTTAGACAAATGGATGGAATAGAAGTATTAAATGTTAGTGGATTTAATAAAAAATACAATGTAACTTATAAAGTAGGAGAAGTTACTTGCACATTCCCTGTGATTATATATTTATGTGATGGAAATAAATTATGTTTTAAAATTGGCGCTATTGCTGGTAAGAATATAGATATTGAAGGATACATTGTTAATGACTTAGATAGAGTAGATGCTTACTGGAAAACAAAATATGGTAAAAGTTATGGCTTTGAAATATTTGATGTTAAAAATTATAGTATTGAAAAAAATGTCACGATTGATGGTGAAGCTGTATATCACTCAACAGAAATAGACACAGTAACTGATGACGACATTGATTTAGTTAAATTTTATTTATCTTTATTTAATATAGATTTTAGCGGTGAAATAATAAAGGTAAGCCCTAATAACTTTATTTTAGGAAATAAAATAAAAACAGCATCATCCGATGAAGCAGAGGTAATAACTAATAGTGCAATTCAACTCTTTATTGAAGATGATGAAGTTAGTATAAAATATCGTGCATCTAATATTATTAACAAATTAAAGCATCTAGTTACAATTCCTTTAGATGAAGAAAAATATGATATATCATTAAGAGTAAAACACATAAATGGAAAAAATTATATCATCTGTGAACTTATGCAAAGTAAAGATTCTGGTCATAAGTATGACTATATTGCATTCGCTGTAGATGATATAGATCTTCATCAGCCATTTGCTGTTAAAGACACTATTAACTTTGATGAAAAACCAAAATCAATTTATGATATAGAAAAAAAATTAGCTTTACAAGCAAGAAATAAAAGTGAGTTTCAAGGAGGAGAAAATTAATGGGAATATTAGGTAAAACTTCTGAAAGAGAACAAAAAATAAAAGAATTTAAAACTAAAACTAATTTAAATATTGAGTCTTCTTTTCATGAAGAATTAATAAATAAATTTGGAAGTGATGAAACATATTTTAAAGTAGCATATACTTTATTCAAAAATAATTTAGATATTACCGAAAATGAGTATTCAAAAATTATGAGCGAGTTTAGCAAAATAAGAACTATAATTACTGATACTAACGAGTTTATAGAAGTAATTAAAGTCTTATCCGAATACCCTAAAATATTAGATACAAATATTTTCTATTCTATCGTGTATGCATTTTCAAATAAGAAAGATGTTAGTGAAGTCCTTTTCTACATTTTTAACTTATTTAGAAATTCAAATGGGAATGTTGAGATAGAAAATTTAGCTAACTTAGAAAAAGCAGTTTCTTATTTAACAGAGGCCAGAAAGCACTATGTCGATGACCGTTCATTATTAACATCATTCATTTCTTTAATAACTGCTCTTGGTATTAATACTTTAAAATATGGTAGTATAGAAGAAATTTCAAAAGTTTTAAATAAGTTTATTGATGAAGACAAAAGATCTGATGGTATTTATAACATTAGTCATGAAGAGTTAGAATTTTTAAGACAAATGATTGAAGAACTTGGAGTAAAATCAGAACAAATAAAGACTTTAATGAGCTTATCTGATAAAAACATAAATGACACCAAAGCTGCGTATGAAGAGTTAAAATCAAGTGTAACTGACTATGCTGCAAGAAAGTTAAATGAAGTAGAAAAAAGATCTGCCGCACTACTAGGTACTTTTAATAAAAAATATATGGAATTAGTTAATTCTCAAAAGTCAGGAATTAGCGATGAAAAAGATTTACTTATTCGTGCATTAGAAACCACTATTGGAGAAAAAAAGGCCGAATTAGTTTCCTATATTAACTCAGTAAAAACATCATATGCTCAAGAAATAGAAGAATTAAGAAAAGAACAAAGAGGAATTCTTGAAAGTATTGATAAATATATAGAGAACAGCCAATCTATTAAAACTTTAATTCAAACAACTAAGACAGATGAAGAATTCTTAAATCGTCTTACATCTATTGAAGAAATAGCAGAAAAAGTTGGAGAAAAATTAACGCTTACTCCAGAAAATACAGGTCAAACGACAACTGTAATTAAACCTGATGCAAGCGTAATAGTTCCATCAAATAAAATAGTTGTTGCTAGTCCACAAAATATCGATTTATCAGCAATTGATAGTAAAGAATTATATTATTTTGATAAAAGTACAAAATTCAATAAGAGATTTAAAGAACTTATGGAAATTAAGAAAAAACTTATCCAAGAAGGAGAAGTATTCCATGATTGCTTCGATGATGTACTAACAATTCTTATTTATAATGATGTTCCTTATCTATATGGTCCATCAGGTACTGGAAAAACTCATATGGTTGAAAATCAGATTTCAAAAGTTTTAGGAATAGATGTTGTCACAAGTGGTTATATCCAATTTGAACAGGATGTTTTAGGATATAATAACGCAGGTGACGGAGGTTATGTTCCAAGTAATTTCTACCGTGCCTTTGTCTTTGGTAATTTTATCTTCTTCGATGAGCTAGACAATTCCAATCCAAAAGCAGTACCAGTATTAAATGGTTTCTTAACTGGTAAGAAAAGACAAACTTATACATTCCCAAATGGTGCAACAGTTAGAAGACATCCTAATTTCCGTATAATTACTGCTGGAAATACAAAGGGTGAAGGAAAAACTACTGAATATTCATCTAGACAGAAAATGGATGAATCAGTATTACAAAGAATTTGGGCTGTTGAGTGTGGTTATCAATCGGATATTGAGAATATGATCTTAAAAGATTATAAAGCGTGGTTCGAATTCTCTCAAAGCTTTAGAAATGCTATTGAAGATATCCAAATGTCTAGTAATTCAGGTGTTAACTCTTATGGAACATTTACAACAAGAGATGCCGCAGATGTTGTTGAATACTTAGAAGATGGTGCATTCAATTATAAACAATTAATAAAATATAAATTTATTCAAACTAAAGATGATGACTATCTAGGTTCAATTTATTCTAGAATGTTAGCAGATTCAGAAAATTATGAGCATAAAGATACAAAGCAACTTCTTAAAGAATTTAAACGACAAATGGACGAGAGAGCAACTAGAAGATAATGAAAAAATCTGTAACAATAAATCAAGGAAAAACTGTTTATAACATGAAGTTTTTTGGACTTAAAGACCTTTATGATTATTTAAAATCTAATCCTTCTGTTAATATGCGAGTTTTTTCAAGACAAGCTAGTATAGGAAACGACGTTGATTTTAGTGGAAAACCCCTAGAAGATTCAATCGAGTATTTATTAAATGGCTACACGGAGGGGTTCAATAACTTCTTAGAAGCCAATAAAAGACTTCAAAGTGGAATTTCAGAATACTTAGAGGATTATGAAACAAAAAGAAGCATGTTTGCTGGTGTTCCGATCGCACCATTAGTTGCAGCAAATGTTCCTGACTGTCGTCTTATTATTGAACCAGTTCATGAAATTGAAGTCAGAAATATTTATTATAATTTATCATATCCCTATACAACCTCTACTTCACAAATAAGAAATCGTGGACTTTCAACCTTGTACATGATCCAAGCATTAGAAGCAAGGGGTGTTATGGTAAACTTCATGGCTTTTGATTTGTCGAAATGCGAAAACGAAATTTTAAATACTAGCATTGATTTAAAGAAGCCGGGAGAAGAAATATTAAATATTCAAAAATGTTATTTTCCAATGGTAGCAAAAGAATTTTTAAGAAGAATACTTTTTAGAGTAATGGAGTCATCTGATGTAACTGAACAAGATTGGGGAGACGGTTATGGAGAATCATTAACCCAAGAAGAATGCCGTACCTTCTTTAAAGCAAAAGAAAATGACATCGTTATATCAAGACCAGCTGATTTAGGTATAACTGGTAGCAATCTTTATGGTGATACTTTAAATATGATCGAGTCTCTAAACTTAGAAAGTGAGTTTGACGTAAAAAAATTAAGAAAATTAAGTGGTAATTAACTGCTTAGTTTTTTTTATTTATTTTTTGTTTATACTTCCTTAAATAGGAAAAATGTATTACAATATATATAATAGATGAGGTGTATGTTATGAAAACATGTCAATCTTTCGATGTTATTATTGATGGAATAACTGAAACGGCAAGATTAATTGATATAATCGAATATAAAAATGAAAGATATGCTATATATACTATCATCAAGGATGATGGATTATGTGATATATATTCATCAAAAGTCTTAAGTACTCCCTCAGGAGATAAATTAGTAAATTATAATGATGAAGAGGTAAAAAAATATATTCAAAATATAATAAATAATTCTATAAATTAAAAGAAAGGAAGTAAAACATTATGGACCCATTAAGAGAGATACAACAAGAATACTTGAGTGTTAAATCTTCAAACAATGGCAGCGTCTTATCAGAGTATTTAGAAGTAATGTTGGCAACAACTAAAGCAGAAATAATCTCCTTTGATGGGCGTACTTCTAATGCGAAAACAAAACACCCTAATGAAGAAAATAATGACGCAGAAAAGAATTACTATGAGACACACTCATCAGAATTAATAACGATACCTACACTTTTACTTCCGGGCATAAAGGAAGTACTAAGAAAAAATACTAAACTAAATAAAAGTACGTTAGCACATTTAACTAATCAAGCTGCAAAAGTTTTTAGTGTTGCTGCAAAAGGTGGTTCAAAAGAAAATACCTCTGAAGGTAAAAATATTGTTGGAATGCGAGTAAAAAGTTTCAGAAAATCAAAGCATCAATTATCACCAGCAGAAGAAAGATTAGCATTGAAACAAGAAAAAAGAGCTAGATTAAATTTGTATGATAGACCTTTTATAGGTCCGGCTAATATAATTGCATCAGAGATAGAAATAGGTAAACTGGAAGCTATAAAAAAGTCTTTAATGTTTAATCAAAGGGTT
Source organism: uncultured Muribaculaceae bacterium (assembly GCA_964458035.1). Classification (GTDB taxonomy): domain Bacteria; phylum Bacillota_I; class Bacilli_A; order RF39; family UBA660; genus CAG-582. The sequence continues at coordinate 16,596 of CAYWFZ010000021.1, forward strand.
TCATCTAATGAACCTATTTTGAAAAAAATTAAGGCAATAAGAATTTCTGACTCATTAGAAGAAGCTGAACATAGAACAAGAAGAGAAGGCACAATAAAAAGTATGATAGATACTTTAAAAAGAGAAGATGCTGAGTCTTTAAAATCATCAAGCATAAGAATAGCAAGTAGGTGAAAATGTTGAAAATAAACGACATAATTGACGTGAAAATAGATGGAATATTAAAAAAATGTTTAGTAGTATCTATCCTAGAACGTGATAATGAACAATTTGCTATTTATAGTGTAAATGATCCAGAAGAAAGCAAACTATATGTCTCTAAAATAATTTCTGTAAATGGCAAAACAGAATTAGAAGACACAAGCGATAGAGAAATACTAGATTATGTATTAAAGTTAATTTCTCAAAAAGTTAAATCTATTTCTCTAGCTAACAAAGATACAGTAAAAACAAGTTATGAAAACCTTCCTAGGAAAGATGATCTTATAACAGTAGGTACTTTTGGTAATACTCGAGTAACCGAAAAAAACATGGAAGATGCGATTAATATTATGCGAGAGTGGAGCGAAGAAAACAAATAGGATGCTAGTCCTATTTTTTCATGTCTTAAAAATAATTATTATCATAAACATTAAATAGGTGATAAAATGTTTCAAGATAATTATGAATCAAGAATACTGATTGTATTTTTAGTAGTAGTTATATTATTTGCTTTAGTTATTATAAAGATATTTTATATTCAAGTAATTGATTATGACAGATTAAATGATTTGGCAAATGATTTATGGAGTAGAAATTTACCCATTACAGCAGATAGGGGTAAAATAACTGATCGTAATGGAGTAGTTTTAGCTGACAACATTACAACCACATCCTTGGTCGTTGTACCTAATCAAATTGAGGATAAAGAAAGTGTCGCTGCATCTTTAGCCAATATATTAAATGCTAGTTATGATGATATGTTAGCTCATTTAAATAAAAAAACTAGTATTGAACGCATTCATCCCGAAGGAAGACAATTAAGTTATGAAATAGCCGATAAAATAAATGAACTTAACTATGATGGAGTATATTTACTTAAAGAATCCAAAAGATATTATCCTCATGGCACTATGTTATCCCATGTTCTAGGATACGTTGGTATAGATAATCAAGGACTTTCAGGTATTGAAAGTTATTATGATGAGTACTTATCTGGACGCGATGGTATGATTAAGTATTATTCAGATGGGAAAGGAAAAAGAATAGATAAATCATCCAGTTACACATCTCCTCAAGAGGGTCTTACTATTAATTTAACAATAGATATAAATATTCAAACTATTATTGAAAGAGAGCTTGATAATGCTGTTGCTAAATATAATCCAGAGCAAGCTTTAATAGTTGCTGCCAATCCTAAAACAGGAGAAATACTTGGCATGGCTAGTCGTCCTAATTTTGACCCAAATAATTATAAAGATTATAAGACAGAAGTAATAAATAGAAACTTACCAATTTTTAATACATATGAACCCGGAAGTACATTTAAAGTTATTAGCCTTAGTAGTGCAATTGAAGAAAAAAAGATAAACCTCTTTGAAGACCATTATTATGATTCTGGATCAATTAATGTTGAAGGTTCTAGAATAAAATGTTGGAAAGCAGGAGGACATGGAGCTGAAACTTATTTAGATGTAGTTAAGAACTCTTGTAACCTTGTAGTTATGCAAGAGATACCTTGAAACTTAAGAAAATCTTAATAATTTAGTAATTATTTCTTAAAACGTTTAAAAGCGTTTTTTTTTATAATGTTTTAAAAGGAGATGGATTTTAATTGAATTCATATGAAGAGTTTTTAAAAAATAGTAGTTATGGAGATTTTCAACAATCTACTGAATGGGCAAAAGTAAAAAGTTTATGGGAACAAGTTATACTGACATTCAAAGATAGAGATGATGTAATTATTGCAAGCATGAGTATACTAATTAGAAAAATACCTTTATTTGGATATTTTATGTATGTTCCAAGAGGTCCAATCGGTGAATATTTAAATAAAGAAGTAATGGAGTACTTTAAAGAAGAAATAGATAAGCTAGGAAAGAAATATAATGCTTTTGCTATTATTATTGAACCAAATGTTGAAAACAAAAATGAAGAATTTAAAAAGTTAGTAACCATGACAGGATTTTCCATAAATAATCATGCCATGAATTTTAGTGAAGCTATACAAGCTCGACACAATTTTCGTATTTATTTAAAGGATAAAACTGAAGACGAAGTATTTAATCAATTTTCAAAAAAAACAAGATATAACATAAGACTTGCTGTAAAAAGGGGAATAACTATAAAAGTATTTGATGAATCAGGAATAGATGAATTTTATAAATTAATGGAAATAACGGGCCAAAGAGATCACTTTGGCATAAGAAAAAAGGAATATTTCAAAAAGATTATGGCTTCCTTCCGTGATAGTGCAAAAATTTATCTAGCCTTTTATAATGATACACCTCTAGCCGGAGCTTTGATGATTAATTATGGTGGTACGATGACCTATCTATATGGAGCTAGTTCTAATGAATATAGGAATTATATGCCAACATATCTTCTTCAATGGACAATGATTAAAGATGCAATAAAATCAGGTTGTTTAGTCTACGATTTTAGAGGTGTCTCCATGGATCAAGGAGAAAATGGTGGATTGTATCGTTTTAAAAAAGGTTTTGGTGGGGAGTTTATCGAACTTATTGGAGAAATATATATTCCCTTTAAACCAATAAAATATAAATTGTTTAAACAGACTAGAAAAACACTTTGTAAAATAAGACATATAAAAATAATTCTTAAGAATTTCTTACATTAATTTTAGTTATGACAAAAGAAGTAAAAAAAGTGATATAATATAGCCAGGTGTTTTCATATGAATGTACTTGTTTTAGATGATGAAATTGAAATTGCTGATTTAGTTGAAGTAATACTTACAAGTGAAGGGTTTGTTGTAAAAAAATGCTACAACTCAAAAGATGCGATAGATGTAATCGAAACTGAAGAACTTGATTTAGCAATTTTAGATGTAATGGTCGATGGAGTAGATGGCTTTTCTCTTGTCAAAATGATAAGAGAAAAAAAGTTAAAATTTCCTATTATCCTACTTACCGCCAAAATAGCTAACCAAGATAAAATTCAGGGTCTTACAATTGGTGCTGATGATTATATAACTAAACCATTTAACCATTTAGAGTTAATTGCGCGTGTAAAAGCTGCAATAAGAAGGTCTAAAGACTATAATGAGGATACAAGTTCACTTAGTGCAAATGGTTTATCGATATCTGAGTATTCTCACACATGTACAGTATATGATAAAGAAGTCACTTTAACTCCTTTAGAATTTGATATTCTTTTATATCTCATGAAGAATAAAGGAAAAGTTGTTAGCAGTGAAGAATTATTTGAAAGTGTTTGGAAAGAAAAATACTTTGATAGCAATAATACCGTAATGGTTCATATTAGAAGAATAAGAGAAAAGTTAGGTGATTCGCCAAAAGATCCTAAATTTATAAAAACTGTATGGGGAGTAGGATATAAAATTGAAGACGAATAAAGTAAGAAAATTTAAAACAGAATTATCTTTAGTTTCCTGTGTAAAAATACTCGGACTTTCTCTTCTAATAATGGCCATTTCATTTTTTCTATTTGATAATATATTTAATGATGCATTAGCTGACATTATTTATAACTTTGATGTCATGATTTGGTATACTGTAATGGAATATAAATGGCAAATAGTTTTACTTTACTATGTACTAGTAGTTACTATTTCTTCTTTTATTGTTATTAAAAAATCTAATAGCTATATGGATAAATTATTTACATCTATTGAATCTATTATTGAAAATCCTGATAAAAGAATTAATCTATCAAATGACCTAGAACTACTTGAAACCGAATTAAATAAAATAAGAATGCATTTAGTTCAAAGTAATGCAAGAGCCAAAGAAGAAGAAAATAAGAAAAATGATCTTATTCTTTATATGGCACATGATTTAAGAACACCACTTACTTCAGTAATTGGTTACTTAAATATCTTAAATGAAGAAAAAAATGTCAGTGAAAGTACTAGAAACAAATATATTAAAATTGCTCTTGATAAAGCTCTAAGAGTTGAAGAATTAACTAATCAGTTTTTTGAAATAACTAGGTATAATTTACATGAAATGAAATTAAATAAAACTAACATTGATTTAATCATGCTATTAAATCAGCTAATAGAAGAGTGCTATCCAATGCTAAAAGAAAAAGGATTAAAAATAAATCTATCATCACCAAAGAAAATTATATTTAATGGAGATGGAGATTTACTCGCACGAGCTTTTAGTAATTTAATAAAAAATGCTGTTAACTATTCAACACCTAATACAACCATATCAATAACTGTATGTGAAAGCGAATCATCGGTTTCTTTAGAATTTAAAAATGAGGGAGAAAAAATACCAACATATAAGTTAGAAAAAATATTTGAAAAATTCTATCGTGGAGATGATTCAAGAAATTCATCTTCTGGAGGTTCTGGTCTAGGTCTTCCGATAACAAAAGAAATAATTGAGCTTCATGATGGAATTATAGAAGTATCAAACGAATCTAAATATATAATATTTAAAATACTTTTAAAAAAATAAAATATTTTGTCAGAACCTTATAACTAGGTTCTTTTTTTTTATTTCAAGAGTAACATTTTACTAAAGGAGAATTTATGGAGAAAAAAGAATATATAATCCTAAAACTTAGATTAGCCTTTAATGTTAAGTTATATCAAAATAAAATAATTTCTTATGACGTATATGATAGAATGCAAAATATACTAATAGAGAGAATGAATAAGATATTGAGTATTTAAAAAGGATGGTAATATGGATATTTTAAAGGCACGAAGTGAACTTAGTCTTGGTAAAACTATATACGATATGAACTTAAGAGTAGTTGATTACGGAAGAGTATCAACTGATAAGGACGACCAACTTAATAGCCTTGAAAATCAAATATCATATTTTTCTGATATGATTTCATCGGTTAGCTCATGGGAACATGTTGGTAGCTTTGCAGATGAAGGAATCTCCGGTACGCAAGTACATAAAAGATGCGAATTTTTGCGTATGATTGAAGAGGCAAGACTTGGGCATATTGATTTAATCTTAACTAAAGAAGTATCTAGATTCGCCCGTAATACAATAGATAGTATAAAATATACAGAAATACTTTTGAGTTATGGTGTTATCGTATACTTTATATCTGACAATATTAATACCATTTATCCTGACAGTGAATTCAGATTAACTCTCATGGCATCAATGGCTCAAGATGAGGTAAGAAAGTTATCTGAAAGAGTTAAGTTTGGTATAAAAAGGAGCATTAAAAATCGAAAAGTGGGTGGAGGAGGTATCTATGGATATTTAAAAAAAGATGGAAAACTAACTATAATAAAAGACGAAGCTAAATGTGTAGAAATGCTTTTTAATTTATATGCCAGTGGTAATTATGGATTAAAAAAAATAAGTGAACATCTTTTAAAACATGGCTATAAAACAAGGAAAGGACTAGCCTTCAGTGATACTACATTAAAAAAAATGCTTAAAAACCCAAGATACAAGGGCTACTATACAGCTAATTTAACTCAAGTAGAAGATTATAAAACCCATAAGAAAAAAGCATTACCCAAAACTGAATGGATTATCGAAAAAGATACATTAGGAAATGTTCCTCCAATCGTCTCTGAAAATCTTTGGAACAAAGCAAATAAGGTGTATGAAGAAAGATATAAAAAAAGAAACAAAAATGTTTTAAATAAATGTGATGTTATAACAAATAAAAAATATACATCTAAAATAATCTGTGGTGAACACAATAAAAACTTTATAAGGTGTGCAAGTGGCAAAAGAGCAAATGATGCTGTATGGCAGTGTAATGAATATTTAAGACATGGCTTAAAAGGGTGTAGAACACCAATAATAAAAGAAAGTGCTCTTGATAAAATATTTTCTAAAGTAATTAGTAAATTAATTAATAAAGATACATTGCTTAAAAATATTATATATGATTATTCTAGCATTTTAAAAGATAACAAAAATCTTAATAATTTCAATGATGTAGAAGAAAGAATAATAGAACAAAAAAGTTATGAAAATCGCTTATTTGAAATGTATTTAAAAAAAATGATAAGTGATGAAGAATTTATTGATAGAAAAAATATGATATTAAAAAAAATAGACGAATTAGAAAAAACTCTAACGACATTTGAAAATAATAAAATATCTAGTAAAGTAGATAATTATATAAAAAATATTTCTAGCGAAGTAAATTCTTTGCTTGATGTAGAAAAAAACTTGGAACTCTATATTGAACTTTTTATAGATAAAGTCATTGTTAATAAAATAAATGACAGTCGTAAGCATATTAATCTTAATATAATGTTTAATTTTAATGAAAAAAATCAAGAAATCGAGATTTTTTAATTTATCTTTTAGTCTCTCTTGTTTATATTCAAGGAACCCAGGGTTTGTTGTTATGGGAGAAAAATTAGGAAAAGAAACTCTAATGAAATATATTAAAGATTTTGGCTTTGGAGAAAAGACTGGAATAGATCTATCGGGAGAAGAAAACGGAATTCTTTTTAAAGTTGAAAATATGGGACCAGTTGAAACAGCAACAACAGCTTTTGGTCAAGGTGTTTCCGTAACTCCAATTCAACAAGTAATGGGTGTATCTGCTGCTATAAATGGCGGACACCTTTATACACCTCACTTACTTAAATCTATTTCTAATCCGGATACATTTGAGGTTTTAAAAAGTATTGCACCAGAAGAAAAAAGAAAAGTCATAAGTGATGAAACATCAAAATTGGTACGTTTCGCTTTAGAAAGCGTAGTTGCACAAGGTACAGGAAGGAATGCCTATATAAATGGACATACAGTTGGTGGTAAAACTGGAACAGCTCAGAAAGTAAAAGATGGAGCTTATATGGATGGGAACTATATTCTATCATTTATCGGTTTCACTCCTGCAGATGACCCAGAAATAGTTGTCTATGTTGCAATTGATAATCCTAAGGGTGTAGTACAATATGGTGGAACAGTATCTGCTCCAATTGCAAAGTCTGTTTTAGAAGGAGCAATAGATGTACTTGGTATCAAAGAATCTAAAAGTGAAGTCGTAAGAGAATATGAATTATGGGATGTCAAATACTTTGAAGTACCAGATTTAAGTGGTTTAAGCAAAGAAGAAGCCCATAAAAAGCTTTATCCTAATCTAAGTGCTGAATATTCAGGAAATGGAGATACAGTTATTGCTCAATCTCCTACACCTGGAACATTTATAAAATCTGGAGAAAAAGTAAAACTTATGTTAAATTAAGTTTAGTAAAATAACCGATAAAACGTAAAAATCCTTTAAATTGTAAGATATTTTTGGTATGATTATAATAGTAGGTGATTATATGGCAATCAATATAGATAGTTTTAAACATTCTTTCAATGTATTGGATACTGATTTACATGACAAATTATTTGAAGTAATCAACAGTGAAAAAGCACGTATTGCAACTGGAATAGATGAAAGAATACATGACCAGTTTGATATAGGGGGATACTATATTGAATCATTTATAGAAGATCACTTAATTCAGCCTTTAGAGTATTTTCAAAACACTTTAGCTGATATGGTTGCTGATAAAATTGATACCATAAGCAATATAGTATCAAAAGATTCAGACGAGATAGATGAAAGAAAAGCATCTTCTAAATTAGCAGTATTGATTAATGAAATCTCAAGAAACTATAGAGGGGCAGAATTAGAGAGTATAAAAAATGACTTTATTGCTTCTTTACCAAGCTTTTTATATAGACATGGCTCCCAAGATTTTTTATCAGCTGAAGCAGATGAAGAAAAAGTTCAAGAAGTACGTTATGAGGTAAATAAATATTTAAATCGAGTTTTTGAAACATTAATTGAAAGTAATCGTGCTACAATCAAAGAAACAACTACTACATATCGTGCTTCTCTTACATTTGATAAAAAAGTTGAACTTACTCCTGAAGATCTTAAGAATAGAATGTTTGCTGGTATGATGAGTAGTTATCGAATCAAAACAATAGATGACAAAGTCGTATTTGCTAATCAATATACTGATGAGGTTTTCCCATTAACTAAAAAGGGAGACAATGTATTTGTTTCTCTTGATGGTTATTTAGAATATACTTATGGAGAAAAAACATGGAGCTTTAGAGAGGGAAGAAAAGTAATTACCTCAAGTACAGAATACGTAGCTCTAGGTACAACTGATAATCCATATTCAATGCAAATTAATTTTGGATTTGATAAAGTTGATTTCTTGTACAACGGGGAAAAGACAGAAGACAGTGAAGTAATTAAATACATATGTGAAGAATTTAAAAGCAAAGCTCCTGTATTGTACGAAAGACAGCTATCAAAAAATAGTTCATTGACAGAATCTTACGAAAGAGCAAGTCAAGTATCTCAAGCCAATGAGAAATTTATTATTGATGAAAATAATGCAGTACATATAAATAATGAAAATAAAAGAGAATTAGATAGCTATTTAGCAGCTATTGGTTATAAAGTAGAAGAAAAGGAAGATGGAATCTATTTAACAGATTCAGATGGCATCGAAAGAAAGGCTGCTATTTCCGGAAGCAATATAACATTGCCAGATTCAATTCATATTGCCATAGATTTATATAGATTCTTGGAAAAAGGCGCTGTTCAAGGACCAGAAATCTATTATGCTAATCAACAAAAAAATATAACATCATATATAAAAACAGATTTTTCAAAAATAAGCTTGTTTGTTGGTAAAGACTTATATTCAGTAAGAGTAAATAATGGCATGATAGAAGCACGTGCATCAATCGGAAATGAAAAGATATCTGATGTTGATTTGGTCACTCGTAAGATTCGTGAAGTTCTTCCAGATGCGATAAATAAGATGCAAGACCTTGTAAGTAATAGAAGCCTTGTAGGTGGGCCAAGTTTAGATGAAGAAATAGAGAAATACAGTAAGCAAGAACATGTTAGTAGTAATGCTAGTCAATTTTTAACAGATGGAGATATTGCACAAAGAAAATTTGGCATCGATGATAGAACAAAAGAAGAAATACACGCAGCTAATGCAGCAGCATTCACAAGTGATACACCAAGTGTAGAGATTGGAAGTACATATGATGAATTGTTATCAGAAGTAGAATATACTCCAGATAAAGCTATTGAAGAGTCCACTGGCATGACAAATGGAAATGAAGAAACTATGTCTCTAAGTGAAATAGATAATAGAATTTTTGAGTTATCTCAAGATCCTAAAGTACAAGAGTATATAGCTTTAATGAAAAAAGCAGAAGAATTAAAAAATTCACAAGATATGGGAGATAGTCTTGGACCAATTCTTTTATAAGAACACAAATGTGTTCTTTTTTTCTTTTTTAGAAGTAAAGTAGAGAAAAATCGGTAAAAAGATATATGAAAGGAGGAAAAATGCAAAAAGAAAACAACAAAGAAATATTTCTAAATCCTTTAAGTGATATCGTGTTTAAAACTTTATGGATAAGAGCCGATGAAGATTTAAGAATATATTTTAATAGATTGCTTTCATGGACTTTAAATAAAGATTTTAGTGGGTATACACTTGGACCAAATGAAACAGGAATAACAGAAGAAGGAAATATAGCAAATAAAGTAGATGTTTTACTAGAAAAAGATGGAGTAAAAGTAGATATTGAACTTAATAATGGAAGTAGTAGTATAAAGCAAGCTATGAATAAAAGTATGATATATCTTTCATACTATATAACAACCTACTATGATACAGATAAAGATAATATGTATAAGAACCCAATAAAAGTAGAGCAAATAAACTTCAATAATTTTCATTGTCCAGAAGGATATCAAATAGAAAAACTTGATTATAAATTTACAGATTCAACAAATA
>CAYWFZ010000022.1:0-18916 GCA_964458035.1 uncultured Muribaculaceae bacterium
TAGGTAGAGAATCTAGAATTAGAAGAAGTATATTAGCTGGTATTACTAAAGACGTTATCATGAATGAAGCTGTTGTTACAACTGAAGCAAGAGCAAAAGAAGTAAGAAAATTTGTTGATAAAATGATCACTTATGGAAAAGATGGTTCTTTAGTAGCTAGAAGAAAAGCACTTGCTTTCCTACATAATGATAAAGCAGTAGTTAATAAAGTATTTAACGAACTTGCTCCACGTTATGCAGAAAGAAATGGTGGATACACTAGAATTATTAAATTAACAGAAAGAAAAGGCGATGATGCCTTAACTGTAAGACTTGAATTAGTTGACTAATCAAGTCTTTTTTTCTTTATGTTGATATAATATTCGACAAATTTTTACTAATCTATATGATAGTATAACTAACCGTGAAGCAGAAGAAAAGATGCGTGACACTCTTATCTATACCTTTTGGCTTAAGTTTATTCAGGGGGTAATGAAGTAATAGAGGGGGTGTCATTTATGATTAATCGTAGATTGCTAGATATCATAGTACTATTGTTAATTGTAATTTTAGTGTTGATCATAAAGTATTGACATTAAAAAAGCATCTTTATTTCTGAATAAAGATGCATAACACAAAACAGTGTTGCGCATTAGCCAAAAGGACTTCTGCTTCACACTCAATTAAAGTATAACAAAGCTTATGTAATAACACAAGCTTTTATTATGTTGTATTAAAAGAGATAATGGCAATATTATCTCTTTTATGTTAAACTTTTAATGGTGACTATAATGAGCATGAAAGAAAAGAATCGTTTTGGTTTATATATTATTGCTATTAACATTATTTTAATTCTCTTTTTATTAACTGATAGCAATGCTAATCTAGAATATATGGTTACATCCTGTGTATCAGCATTTATCGCGATAATATTTAATATTGTTATATTGATTCAGGGTAAGAAAAAAATAATAAATGTTTCTTCGTTAATAGTAAATATCATAATATTTGCTATTGTTATTATTTATACTTTATCAAAGACTAATATTATATGATTATCTAAAAAAGGTTAAAGTATTATTATTTTGACTGCTACTTATAGCTTTATTTGTATTAACTACTCCAGTACTATTTTTTAAAACTGGGGTATTTTTTTGTCTTTGATTAATAACTGGAGCAGCAGTTTTCAATTTCTTCTGAATATAATTAAGCGCTGGATTAAATTCCTTAACTAAGGGAAGTGTTTTATTAACTATATTAAGAATTTTCATTCCATTTTGTAAAATATAAGGTAAATTAAAGTTCATAATTACCACCTACTAAATTATATGTGATTTTATATAAAAATGTTTAACAAAGTGTAAATTTATGCTATAATGTTATCATAGTGAGATACTAGAAAGAAGGTGTCTAAGATAAAAATGGGGTTAGCAAGTGAAACACATGAACACAAGCAAGATAACTTTTTTTTATTCTTTCCCATGTACGTATGTCTAGGTGTTTACTATGTATTAAGAACAATAGCATCACCAATTTTATGGATATGGAACAAATCTTCAGACACTTTATATAATAGTGTTAATAAAAATGTCGAAACAAATAATCTACGCGGTGCATATATGACTGAAGAGGAAAAACTTGCTGCAGAGGCAGAAAATCAATCTCTCTTAGGCAATCAACCAGTAAAAAAAGAAGTAAAAATAAGTGAATCATTAATTAAAGCAAGAGAAAACCTAATTAATTCGATTGATTCAGGCGAAGAAATAAGAAGCGATAGGCCAGTAACTTATAGGTATACTGCTTTGGGGCCAGATGGCAAACAAGTAACTAACATTTTCTATGCTTTTTCAAAAGTTGAGGTATATACATTTCTAGAAAATGAAGGATATAAAGTATTTAAAATTGAAACATCCGATTTTATTGAAAGAATGTATGGAGAATCTTCATTCTTTGGAAAAAGAAAGATTAAAATAAAAAATATAGTTTTCTGGTTACAACAATTATCAACTTATTTAAAATCAGGAATTCCTTTAACTGATTCAATGCGTATTTTAAGCAAACAAATGGGAAAAAACAGAAATATTAAAAGAACATTTGATTCAATTGTTTATAACTTAACATTAGGTGAGAGTTTTTCTGTAAGCATGGAAAAACAAGGTGATGCCTTCCCAAGTTTACTTATTAACATGGTTAAGTCAGCAGAGGCAACTGGAGACCTTGAAGGAACTCTAGATGAAATGGCAGATTACTACAAAGCAACTGAAACTACAAGAAAAGAAATGGTCAGTGCTTTAACCTATCCATGTTTAGTAATCGTATTTTCAATAGCTGTAGTAATATTTATCTTACTATATCTTATTCCACAATTTGTAAGCATTTATGAAACAGCTGGAGTAACATTGAATCCAATTACATCATTTATTATTGTCGCCAGTGAATTCTTACAAGCAAATCTTTTATATATACTTATTGTAGTAGCTATATTTGTAACTGTACTTGTTGTTTTATATAAAAACGTTAAAGCATTTAGATATTTTATGCAAACAGTTCTAATGAAACTACCTGTAATAGGGAAAATAATAATTTATAAAGAAATGATGATATTTACAAAAACTTTCTCGAGTTTATTAAGAAATAATGTATTTATAACTGATTCTATGGATATCTTAGGGAAAATTACTTCTAATGAAATATATCGTGAAATCATGATAAATACGATTAATTACATAGGACGTGGAGAAAAAATATCTGCATCATTCCAAGGACACTGGGCAATTCCAGAAGTTGCATACTATATGATGGTAACTGGTGAATCAACTGGTGAACTTGCAGAAATGATGGGAAAAGTATCAGATTACTATGCTGAACAGCATAAGATGATAGTTGATTCTCTTAAAACATTAATTGAACCAATCCTAATTATTTTCTTAGCGGTTGTAGTAGGTGGAATAATGATAGCTGTTATTGTACCAATGTTCAGTCTATATCAAGAAATACTTTAGGTTTAAATTCAAATTTGGAGGTAACAACATGGGATTAATATATATTTTTCTATTTGTCATAGGCTTAGTATTTGGCTCATTCTTTAATGTAGTTGGACTAAGGCTACCAAAAAATGAATCACTTATATCTCCTGGATCCCATTGTGTTAATTGTAACCATAATTTATGCTGGTATGAATTAATACCAGTTTTTTCTTATATATTTTTACATGGCAAATGTAAGAAGTGCAAAGCGAAGATATCTATTCAATATCCCTTAGTTGAAATAACTAATGGAATACTCTATTGTATAAGTTTTAAATTATTTGGATTTAGTTACAATACACTTCTTTCAATTGTTCTAGTATCAATCGTCATGATAACAATAATCTCGGATTGTAAATACATGGTAATACTTGATGAAGTGCTTGTAATAGGTGGTATACTTGCACTTATAATTTTATATTTTATGGGTGGTCTTACCTTTATGCTAAGACACATTGCAAGTGGACTAGTTCTATTTATCGTTATGCTTTTTGTAAAAATAATGGGAGACCATGCATTTAAACAAGAATCCCTTGGATGGGGAGACGTTAAACTAACCTTTATAGCTGGAATGGTACTAGGTTTTAAAATGGGACTTATATACATATTTTTAGGAGCATTAATTGCACTACCTTACGCAATATACACGACATTAAAAAAGAATGATGGAATGATTCCATTTGGACCATTCCTAGTAGTAAGTATGTTAATAATATTTTGGAATAGTGAACTTTTTACTAATCTTATAAATATCTTAATAGGAGTATAAATATGAAAAATAGAATAATTCTAATAATTATCAGTTTCTTTATTTTCACACCAAATGTTTTTGCTTTATCCAAACTAAATAGAATGGATGTAAATATAGCTATAAATGAAGAGGGAATTGCTGAAGTAACGGAAGACTGGCAAATAAATGCTGGTAATAACAATTACTATGAGAAAAACTTTTATGATGTTCCCAATGCAAGTATTACAGATATTAATTTAACCGATCTTACGGGTGCTGAATACGTCTATATCAATAGATTTGATAAAAAAAGAAATCTAGTATATAGCTATAAAGATTCTAAAAAAACAAAGAAGATAATGATAAATACTAATAGAAAAGACACTACTTTAAGACTGACTTATAATGTTGACGGAATAATAAATAAATACGATGATGTTTATGCTATAAATTGGAATATCTTATCTCCTACAAACTCACTTGAAATAGGAGCGTTAAATGTTTATATATCAGGTCCTATAGAATTTAGTGAAACCAATATGGCACTTTATGGAATTGGTAAAAATATGTCATGTGAATTTGAAAATGGTAGAATACACATATTTGCATCAAACTTAGTATCTAAATCAAAAATAAAACTTATGGCATCTATTGCTAACTATGAGTTTCCTAAGTTTATTAAAGAATCAGGTACGTTCCAAGAAAACTACGAAAGCTATAAGTCTAGAACGCCTTTCCATGCTTATGTTGAAGAAGTACTAGATAATATGCTAATAACTATTTTAATTGTCGTAACATTTATCTTTGTAATTACTTTTGCAATTTATAAAGTTGTAAAAAAAGACAAGATAGGTGCTGACTATAAAAATATAAAACCTTATAAAAAGAAAGCCACAGTAAGTGATTTGCAAAATGTAGCTTATAATGATGATGTTCCTTGTAACAATGACATATATAAAATGTATTTTATTGCAAATTATTATCATGTTATAAAGCATCGCTCATCTCTAGTAGGTGCAATTATATTTAAATGGATTTTAGAAGGTATAATAAGTATTCAAAGTGAAGAAGCTAAATACTTTCTAAAAATAACTCCAGATATAACTTTTACAAATAACCTTGATAAAGAATTATATGATATTTTAGTTGCTGCATCTAATAACTACATCCTAGATAATAACAAACTAATTAGATATGCAACTGAGAATTCTAAATTAATAATAGATTGGTATGATTTTGTTGTTGCATCATCTATAAAAGATGAATATCTAAAGAGAAATATCAATGTAAAAAAGAATAAAATCTATTTAAATAAGATAATATATGATGAAGCTGAAAGAATTCAAGGATTCAAAAAATACTTACTTAACTTTAATCAAGTTCCAAGAAGTACTGAATTAACAGGAGAAGTATACAAATACGTACTTATATCATCAATTTTACTTAGAGTAGATGAAAATCTTTATAAAGAACTACTAAGAAAGAATCCAAGCAATGATGGAGCACTCATGTTAGAGAAATTCTCTAAAGTAAAATATATCTATAATAATATATATTCTATATGTATTGATGAATATAAAAAAGATAAACATAATAAAAGGGATAAATATAGATATAATCCAAACAGGAAGTTAGATAAATAACTCCCTGTTTTTTTAAGTTTTGCGTTTATGCAAAAAGGAGAACACTAGAATATTATATTCTAGGAGGTGATTATGTGATAAAAGGAATAGATGTCTCTTCTTATCAAGGGAGAATTGACTGGACTAAAGTTAAACCATTTATTGATTTTGCTATTATAAGATGTGGATTTGGTAATGATGTAAGAAGACAAGATGATACATACTTTGAAAGAAATGCGCATATGTGTGAAGAATATAATATTCCATATGGAGTGTATCTTTATAGTTATGCAACTAACCTAGATGATGCAAGAAGTGAAGTTGAACATACTTTAAGACTAATTAAGGATAAAAAAATCGAATATCCAATATTTTTAGATGTTGAATCCAGAAGACAACTTAGCATGATAAAAGAGGACTTAATTGAAGTAGTTAAATATTACTGTGAAGAGATGGAGAGAAATGGATATTATGTTGGAATATATGCAAGTCTTAATACTTTAAGAAACAATCTAGATTCACGTGAATTAGATAGATTTGATAAATGGGTCGCTGAATGGAATGATGAATTTACTTATAAAGGAAAAGCGGGAATGTGGCAACATACGTCTTACGAAGAACTACCTGGAATAAGAGGAAGAGTAGATGGTGATATTGCATTTTATGATTATCCTAAAATAATAAGAGATGCTAAATTAAACCATCTTGATGATGAAACAAAATATAAAAAGGGAGATAAAGTATTTATATCGGGTTCTGTTTATGCAAATATGGATACTGATGAGATAAAATTAAGTGTATGTGATGAAGAAGTAATTATAGATGAGGTTTATCCTGATGCCATAAATCCATATCTAACTAGATTTGGATTTGTTAAAGAAAATGAAATCTATAGAAAAGTTTAAGGGGTAACAGTTACCCCTTTTTCTTTATTAAAAAGTATGTTATCATAATAAATAACAAAAAAATGAAAGGATACTTGCATCATGGAAATACAACCAATTCATTTAAGTGCTGAATATTTTAAGAATTTACAAAATAAAAGAATCGGCTATGGAACAGATGGATCTGTTTATAAATATAATAAAAAAGAATTAATTAAGATCTATCATACTAATCTTTATAGAATACTTTCATGCATTGATGTAAAAACTGATGAAGATATTAGAATATACAATAAAGAAAAAAGGGGATTTCCTGTTCAAGCATCTGTAACGGCTTACTTTTATAATGAAGAAAATGATGAACATTTAAGATTACCAGCTAAAGATGCTGTACGTTATGCTATATCTCGTCAAAAGAATATTACAATGACTGAGTTACCTAAAAACATGGTTTATGTTGATAAAATATTTGCTGGAATATTAATTGATAGAGTAAATGGTATCCAAATACATAAACTCACAGGACTTCCATTAAATATAAAAAAGAAAATAATGCTTAAAATAATTGAACGTGTTAGGGAGTTAATCTCCAATAATATATATCACATAGATTTAAATAATTCCCCATTTTCTAAAAAGACACTTTACGTTGGGCCATCAGGTGAACTCGAATCAGTCGGGCATTCTCATATCTTAGTTGACCATACTCTCGAGCCGCACTTAATTGATTTAGATGGTAAATCAACTATATATACAGAAAAGAAAAGCATTAAATCAGAGCAAATGTGTTTAAATGGTTTATGTCAATTGCTTATCGAATTTTTACTCGAAATTGATTTAGATGAGTTAGAAGGTCTTGAAGATAGCATAGACTATTTATGTGATTTACTAGAACATGCTAAAGTTGCATCCGAATATATTGAATCTTTAAGTGAATATAATTTAAATATTCAAGAAATAGAAGAGGTAGTTAAAACGCTTAAATAATTGATCTAAACTTTAATACTTGAATGATTGTAACGATGTTATCTACTATGAATATTATTAGTAGACTTATAGTTATAAATTTAGGAATCTTACTTACTAATTTATCTGAATACTTCTTGATAACAAAGAGATAAAGATATGAAAATGCAACCCACCCAAGAGATGTTGGAATAGATATGTATTTAGTTATATGAAGGGGAATATGTTCATAAGTCCATAAAGAATAACCATATAATAACTCAAGTAACATACCACCCACTAATTCAAGAATGGTTAGTAGTATAAAAAGTGATACACCTAAAAGTATTACTTTTTTGCACTTTAATATTTTCTTGCTTTCTAGGAGTTTATTTACTAATATAGCTATTATTACACCTGTACCATAAAAAGGAGTCCATATGAGGTGTAAAAACCCACTTTGATTGTGCATACTAAGTATAGTAAACATAAGTGTCTCTAAGAAATAGCCAAATATCGAAAACAAAAAGAAATTATTTAAATAATAAAACATATCTTTCACCTAATATTATTTTTCTCTAAATAGGTGATAAAATACATTAACATTTGCTTAAATCATTTATTGTGTTATAATAATTTCATTAATTTGGGGGATTATTATGGAAATTAAAAAATTAGAACAATACAGTGATGATGAATTAAAAGAACTTCTATTCTTTTGGTTTAGATATTATGTAAAGAAAGCTTATTCTTTAGATGAATTAGATAAGTTCAATAAAATGATTAATGAACAACCTAAGACTATGTTTAGGGCGGCAGTTATTTTATATCAAGATAGCTTAGGTCCAACTGTCGTGCTTGATGGAATTCGCGGGAATCTAGAACAAATGGAGAAATGCTTAAATAAGGTAAAAAAGGTTAGTAAAAGTGAAATGGAAAAGGCAGCTTCTGAATTTATAAAAGAAGTAGTAACAAGTTACAATAATCCAGAACCTAATGTACCACAAAAAGAAAGTGACATAATCGGTCAAATACTTGAAATGTTAGGTGTAAAAACTGATGCTGTCAGTGTCATTAATCTACAAAGTGAAAATTCAATAAGTATACAAAGAATTATGGAAATAATGGATGATGTAGCATTTAAAAAGGAAGAAATAATTGATGGAATGCCAAATAAGAACTTTGTATCATCCAAAATACTTGGGAGAACTTTTGCATATCCTGCTGAAAGATTAGATAAATATAAAAAAGAAATATCTAGTATGGTAGACAAGTTACCACCATTCACTCGTCCTAGATCCTTTAATGAACTAGCAATTACGAGAACAAATGAAACTTGGGCATTAACTCAAGAACATGTTGAAGCCTTATTAAGTTTAGCAGTTGCTTGTGGCATTCTTAGTATTACTGAAGAAAAGAATGGAATTCCTTACTTTGTTAGAAATAAAAATGTACCAAAGAAAATCAATGGACAAGACCCTGATGAGTTCCCATGTTTCAAAGGATTTTTCCAACGTAAGAAAAATAAAAAACTAGACTTTAATGGACTTATGGAGTGTACTAAAGAGTCAATCTCAAGTGAAGCAACTAAATTCTTAGAGTTACTTGGCTATAAGCTAGTTATAAATGACTCTGAATCCTCATTCTATCAAATAAGTGACGGAAGTATACACCCTGCAGAAATAAAATTAGATTATCGAGAAATGTCTTTTAAAACTGAATCTAATGGAAAAATATTAGAATATTCTTTAGTTGCTGATAAGCAAGCAGAAAATGGT
This sequence comes from uncultured Muribaculaceae bacterium, assembly GCA_964458035.1. Classification (GTDB taxonomy): domain Bacteria; phylum Bacillota_I; class Bacilli_A; order RF39; family UBA660; genus CAG-582. The sequence continues at coordinate 8,965 of CAYWFZ010000022.1, forward strand.
GAAATATTAATAACTGAATATATAACATCAGATGCTTTAGGAAATGGTGTTGCACCAGATGGAGAATACTTTAAAGTATGTCTAGGAAATGATGAATTAAATCCAGGTAAAGTATATTCAATAAATATAGTATATATTAATACTAATTTAGATCAAAAATTATATAGATTTGCAGCAAGTAAAGATCAAATACATGCAGCCATTGAAAGTGATATACCTACACAAGAAACCGAATTTGGAACAAAAAGATTTATATATTATACTGACCCAGTATCAGACAAGGTTTGTCCATCTTCCCTTTATTTAAATGAAGAATACGGAGGTGTTGAGAACTACATAATAAGTGTTGATAGAACAGGGGAAAATTCATTTGATCATTCACTAAAATCAGCATCAACAAGAGATAAGACAAAAAGAGGATCTTCCAAAGAAAGTGTTAAATCAAGTACTGATGCACAAGAGTTAGCTATTAATTACTTAAAAACATCACGTGTTAAAAATCTTTATAACCGAGTTAGTGAAGTTCTAGATGGGGCTTTACCTGGAATTAAAGAATTAATAAATGAAAATCATGCATTCACTGCATACATGGAAGAGATTATGAAGTGCAAACCGGATAAAATATTTGAAGAATTAATGAACAAATGCGCTATTAAAGAAGCTAATGTTCCTGGAGAAGAAAGAAGAGGTCCAAGAAGAAAAAGAGATGTAAAATAATTTACATCCTTTTTTTGTTTTCTTCTTGACAAGAATATGCTATAGTTATTATAAGAAATAATTGTTGAGGTTTATATGAAGAAGTTATTAAGTATTATTATTTTTTGTTTATTGGTTGTTTTGCCAATTAATGCAAGTGCTTTATCAGCAAAAAGTGTAAGTGTTTCAGGTCCAGCTGAAGTAAAACAGGGAGAAGAATTTGAATTATCCATTGATGTATCACTAGATACATTAGATCCTGAAGGGACAATAATGTTTTATGCTACAAAAATTGATATTGAATATGATACCGCAACTTTAGTCATAACAGGTGCAAATGCTTCTAATTTTGAAACTGATGCTTTTATAGACGAGAAGGGGAAGCGTTTTGTTCTTAGCTACTATAATGTTACAAACATTGAAGATATCTCGGAAGAAACTAACTGTACTAATAATGCTCTATGTAATAGATTTAATACAAAATTAAAGCTTTTTGCTGAAGGATCGGGTAATACAACATTTCATGTAGCCGGTATAACAACATATTATATGGATTTAAAGGGCATTATTGAAGATGAAAATAGTAAAATAACGAAAGAGGATATTATCGAGAGTAGTAAAGCCATAACTGGTAGTAAAACAATTAATATAATATCAACTGAACCACCTAAGAATATACCTATTGAAAAGACCCAAACTAATTCAAGTCATATTGAAATTCCACTTTTACCACCCCCACCAGCCAAAGTAAAAAAAGAAACACCTAAAGACACATCAGGTAATAATTCTTTAAAGTCGCTTTCAATCGATAATTACCCAATTGAATTTGATACTCATAAATTAAAATATAATATAAATGTACCAGAGGGTGTTAACAGCGTTAAAGTAAATGCTGTAGCAGATGATGATACAGCTAAGATAAAAGTAATTGGTGCAAATGACTTAGCTAAGAATAACTATGTTATAACTGTTGAAGTTACTGCACAAAATGGAAGCAAAAAAAGCTATGTCATTGCAACTAGAGGAGAAACAGAACCAACAACATCAGCAGTAACAACTACAGAAGCAAAAGAAGAAAAAACACGTGATGACGAGGCTATAAAAGAAGATCAAGAGAAAAGAAAAAAGATTAATAAGAAAATAATAAGCTATGTCATAATTGGTGTTGTAACTATAATTCTTTTAGTTATAGCAAACGCGATTATTAATAAGATAAGATATCGTAAATTAGATAAAATGCTTAAGAAATTCTAAATGAATTGAAGGGGACAACATGAAAAAGATTATACTAATCATCGTACTTCTATTTCCATTTAATGCGTGTGCATTATCTTTACCAAGTGATTTATATTCAGATAAAGTACTCGTATATGATTTAACCGATGATTCTCTTTTACTTGAGAAAAAAAGCGAAGAGAGTGCAAATATTGCCTCTCTTACCAAAATAATGACAACTATTACTGCAATTGAGAAGAACCCTGATATAAGTAAGTCTATGACTATTACAAGTGATGTATTTACTGGTATTCCCTGGGATGCATCTGTTGCTGGCTTAAAGGTTGGGGATAACTTAACTATCGAAGATTTACTATACGCATCTATTCTTCCAAGTGGAGCTGATGCAACACAAGCACTTGCTATCTCATCTTCTGGTTCAGTTTCATCATTTGTAAGTGATATGAATGAACTTGCAAAAAGGATAGGTGCTACTAATAGTAGCTTTAAAAATGTAACAGGTTTAGATGAAGAAGGACATAAAAGTACTGCAAGTGATATTTTGAAAATTTTAAAATATGCTTTAAATAATCCATTATTTAAGCGTATATACTCAACAAAAGAATATACTTTAACGAATGGTTTAGTTGTTAGATCAACTGTTATCGGGTACTCTAGAAATCTAAATTTAAATACAGATAGAATAATTGGAAGTAAGACTGGATATACCTCTAAAGCTGGTCTTTGTATATCTGCTCTTACAAACATTAATGGGCATGAAGTAATTATTATAACACTAGGTGCACCTCCTGTTATAAGAGAAGCTTATAATGTAAAAGATGCACTTCACTTAATTTCATTTTTAGATAATAATTATAAAGAAATGCCTCTTATAAATGTAGGAGATAAAGTAATCGAATTACCTGTATCTTTATCAAAAATTGACTTCTATAATGTAATTTCATCAAAGAAAGTATCTAAATACTTACCAATAGATTACAATAAAGATAACTTTAAAGCTGAGTATTCGGGAATTACAGAATTAAAGTTTAGTAGTAAAGGTAAAATAGGTACGATAAAGTACTATTACAATGATGAACTACTAGATGAAGAAGAAGTAATAATAAACACCAAAATAGAACTAGATATTGTTAAGTTTATAAAAAAGTATTGGCTACTTATAACTCTAATGCTTATTGGATTGTTTGTTCTAATCCGTTTAATAAAATATTCAAGAAAACACAAAAGAAAGTAACTACTTAAAATTACTTTCTTTTTTCAATAATGAATAAAAATATTTAATATGTAAAAATTCATCTTCTACTATACGATTAAGAGATTCCTTAATATATTTATCATCTATTTCTTCTATGTGTTTCTTATAGTTCATTATCGCGTCTCTTTCTTGTTTTATATTTAGAATTAAAATATCTTTGAATTTAACCGTATAATCAACATATTCTGCATTCCATGGTGTAAGTGTTGAGTCATTTACAACACCAAATAAAGGTTTAATACCTAAAAGTTCAATAATTTTACCTAAGATATTTAAATGATGCATTTCAACTTCTGCAATATGTAAAAAATCATTCTTTATTTTTTCGTCATTAATAATAAGAGCTTGATAAAAGTATTGGTGTATTGCTGTATCTTCACTAACACTACCCGCATAATCATTTAAAAGTAACTTAGCATAATCTTTATTTCTTCCTTCAACTCGCACAACTGGATAAGGTTTATTACTAAAGTACACTTGAATACCTCCTATAAATATATATACAAAAAACACTATTTAATGTATAATAAAAAATCAAAAGGAATGTTTAACTATGATAAAACCAAATAAATTAACAATTGTAACTATAATTTTTATTACACTTATTACAACATTTACTCTTTATTACAAGAGTTCACTACATAATAACTTAGTTAATATTGATAAGAGTTATGCTTATAATAGTAACTCTAATAAAACTAATAAATATATGAGTGATATAAAGAAAAGAATAATTGCATCAGATAAAACATTTAATGAATCTAATTATTTAATATCTTATAACTCTAATCCGAGTTATCCCGAAATAGAAACAATTTCTCTAACATATGTAATAGATAACTTAATTGAAACTAATAAAGTATACGAAGTCCAAATAGAAAATGATAGTATTAAAGACATCTATAAATCTAATTCAGAAGAAGCAAATGAAAAAGAATTAATAAGTAAAGTAAATAACTTTAATGAAGTAAAAAAAGAAAAACTTCTTTTAGAAAAATATGAATATCTATTTAAACAAAATAAGATACTTAATAAAGATAAATCAATAAATCAAAATAGATTTAATCAAAACATCACAAGATATGAAGAAAAATATTATTATAACTATAATACAAAAGAATTATCTTATATATTAAATGTTTACCATGATGAATTAGAAGAAATTAAAATAGTAATAGATTAAACGACAAAAGGGCTTAAAAAGCCCTTTATTTTTTAAATCGAAAAAATAAGAATTTCTAAATATGCTAGCATATGTTATAATTACCTTAGATATACAATGTAGCTTATGTTTAAAAAGTAGCAAATATCATAGAATATATTTAAGGAGTACATATGAAAAACAATGATATAAATGCTTTAAAGAAATTAACAAAATCATTTTATAATGAAAAAGAAAAGGAAACGATAAACTTTTATAATGAAAAAAAAGATACTTTTAATATGGGAGTAGTTTATAATTATATTCCTTCAGAAAAAGTCTATGAAGTATTTTGCTTTATAGAAGATAACAATGACATAGCATCAGGCTTACATAATAAACTTTTTAAGCATAAATTATTTTCAACATTTTATTTTAATTATTTAAAAAATAAAATAGAAGATAAAGACATCAAATTTTTTTTTAAAGATTAAATACACAATTATTATACAAATAATACTCAAAATTTATACAAATAGATATCTGTACTTTAAAACTAGTAGATGTATAATGTAATAAAATGAATTAATTCGCTCAAGAGTTAGTTCATTTTTTTATTGGATAGAGGTGATGCTTTATTATTCTATAATAAGATATTTAATAAAGGAGGACTGATATATTTGTATTACATAAAAATAACAACCACCAAATACTATAGAAATCAAACCGACATAATAATCTATATTGAAGATGACAATCATTCAAGTAACAAGAAACTCACTTTAAATTTATTATATCCATTAGAAATACTTAATGGATACTCAGATCAAATTAAGATATCAGTTTTAAATAATGGATTTATTAAAGAAGCTTATGTAGAAAGAAAAATATACATTGAATCTAAAAACAAAGAAGAAATAATAAAAGAATATTTGGAAATACCAAATATTTTTTTATTTAAAGGGGTTAATTATATAAAAACAAATTATAAAAACTTAAAAATAGAAATGGAGAATAGAAATGAGTACAAACGAAGAAAAATTTTATAATAACTGTTTTACAGAGATAGAAGAGGGGAAGGTAAATGCTGAATTTAATAAAGCAACATTAAAGTGCTTTGATTCAAAAGATAATAAATTCAGTATGGACTGTGAAGGTAATTTAGTAGTTAATTCAATAATTACAAAAGAAACAAATAATTTAGAAACAAATTTTAATGCAATCTACCCGATTGGGTCTTTTTATTTTACGGCATCTAATGTTAATCCAAGTACTTTATTTGGAGGGACATGGGAACAAATAAAAGATAAATTTATCCTTAGTTGTGGAGATAAATATTCAAATGGAAGTACTGGTGGGGAAGAAACTCACACCTTAAATATTGATGAAATGCCTTACCATAATCATACCGTTATCTCTAATATTGTTCACGGAGATGGTGAAATAGTAAATTATGAAATATTAAATGCTGGTATTTTTGCTGGTGAAGGAAGAAACAGATTCCATTCGGATTGTCATTGTACAGGCGGAAGTCAACCTCACAATAACATGCCACCATATCTTGCTGTTTATGTATGGAAACGTGTAGCTTAGAAAGGAAATAAAGTGAAAGAATTAGTAAACTTAAGGAAAGAAAGAGAAAAACATTACTTAAATGATGATGGAACTATTACAGCATACATGTATGATGAAGATATTCATTATTTAGATAATGGAGAATACAAAGAAATTGATAATACACTTATTGAAGAAAGTGAATACATTACCAATAAAAATAATAATTTTAAAATTAAATTACATAAAAATAAATATTTAGTTAATATTGATTTAGATAATAATGATTATCTAAATATCACATTAAAAAATAGTTTCGGAGTATATCCAAAAATAGTTAATGATGAAGTGATATATCAAGATGTATTACCTAATGTAGACTTCCATTACTTAATTCATGGAAAATCATTAAAAGAAAATATTTATCTAAAAGAAAAAATAAATACAACTATTATATTTAATATATATACTAATTTAGAATTAGTATTGGAAAATAATAAAGTATTAGCTAAGAATAATGATAAAATTATTTATACATTTGAACCATTATTTATGAAAGATGCAAATAATAATATTAATAGGAATTGTCATTATTCATTAATAGAAAATAATGGACATTATGAATTAGAGTTAATTCTTGATAAAAACTATTTAGCAAATGCAACCTATCCAGTATTAGTTGATCCAAGTATAGATACTGATCAATTAGAAAATGTCTTTGATACAACCTTATTTTCAGATAGTCCAAACCATATTCAAGGAGACAGTTATGAATACTTAACCGTTGGATGTACAAGCGAAAGAGTAACTAGAAGTTTATTGAAGTTTGTTTTACCAAATCTTAAAACAGGAGATAATATTATTCGTGCAACTGCTTATTTACTTCCACATTCAAATAATATATTTAATGAATTAAGGCCAATTGGTGTTTATGAAGTAAACACAGACTGGAATGAAAATAATGCTAGTTGGAATAGCATGAGCGATAAATATATTGATGATATTGAAACTTATTTTTATTCAACATCTCCTGATATCGTTGGAGATGATAAAAATTACACAGAAATTGATTTAACTAATTTAGTTAAATCTTGGTACTCTGGTAAAACAAACAATGGAGTAATGCTAAAACTACTTGATGAAACATTTATTGATAAAGATTTCAGTTATTCTTTTTATTCCAAAAACTATGATGAATTAATTCATGAAGGAGAAACCGAAGAAAATCTTGAGGCTAAGCGACCTATTTTGCTTGTTAATTATCGTGAACAAAATGGACTTCTAGATTATATGACATATGAAACTTGTGATTTATCAAAGGGAAAAACTTATATTAATAATTGCACTGGTAATTTAACTACTCAAATATTTCTTGATGAAGTATTGGAAATTAATAGTTTAATAGGTTTATCCTTAACGCATAATTCAGGTGATGTAATTTCTAATAAAGATAATATGTTTGGACTTGGATTTAATATAAGTTACAATGAATCTATATTAAAAAATACGGATACATCTTTAGCCGGCGACTTATACAAATATTATTCGAGTGACGGATCGGTTCACTATTTTTATAAGCAAGAAGATGAGACTTATAAAGATGAAGATGGTTTATCTCTTACTTTAGAAGTAAATGAAGAAACAAAAGAATATAAAATAACTGATAAAAACGGTAACAAATCTATATTTACCAATAATTATCTATCTATGATAGAGTATGTTGATTCAACTTCTGTTACTATTACGAGAGATTCAGAAAATAAAATTACAAAAATAAATGATAGTAAAAATAACGAAGTAAATATATCTTATGAAGCAAATAAGATTACGGTAACTGGTAAGAAAAGCATAACAATTAATTTAGCAAATAATAAGGTTAGTTTAATTGCTACAAAGGATGGTAATATTTCATTTATCTATGATTCACATTCTTTAATTACAAAAATAAATGATTTAACTGGTATGTCAATTGGGTTCGACTATTACGAAACATCTCCATATAAAATTAAAAAAGTAACTCAATATGGGCTTAATAATGCAATTGGAAAATATAAAACATTTGAATACGGATTTTATACAACAACAGTAACTGACAATAATAATCAAAAGTATAGATATTCATTTAATAGACTAGGAAATACAACAAGTACAATGTTAGTTAGTAAGGATGGTACTCTAAAAAACACATTTGGTTTTAGTGAATCATATGTTAACGAGCTAAGTACACCTAATACAAATAAATTACAAAGTGAAACTTTACCACTATCTTATTCTGAAAACCTATTAAATAATAGTAGCTTAGAAAGCAGTGAAAATTCATTGTTTAGTAATTATAGAACAACCGAAGAAGCAAGAAGTGGATTATATTCGGCCAAAATAACAGAAACTACTTATGCCTCTGTTAATATAAATCTTCCTATCGATAAATCTTATGTTTTTAGTGCATATGTTAAAAGTGCTGCTTCATCAGCAATCAAATTATTTCTTTATGAAAATGAGGGAAATCCCGATGAAACAGAAGCATATGAAATTATGCCAAGCGAGGAATTTGAAAGAATAGAAATACCAATTTACACATTACATAACATAAGAGAAATAACGGTTCAAGTTATTCCGACTGGGACAACACCTGTTTATATAGACGATATACAATTTGAAGAAGGAGAAATAGCAAGTACATATAATTTATTAGATAATGGAAACTTTAAAAATGATATTAATGGATGGGGTGTAATAGGAAGCGATGATAACGATGCATCTGGTGGAATAGTAGAAGCACCTTATGAAATCATAACTTTAGATTCCAATGAAAAGGCACTTAAACTAGTAAGCTCAGTAACAGGTAGTTGTACACTTTCTAAAACAATACCTATGAATGGCAAAAAAGGTGATGTATATACTTTATCGTTTATGTATAAAAATGAAGGAATACTTGAGGGCGGTGATATGTCGGGTAACTTTGCTCATCTTAACTTCGGATATCCAGAAGATCCTGATGGCTTATATAATCATGGTACATATGATGTTTATTTAAATTACCATTCGAAAGAATGGCAAATGTACAACGAGACATTCGTAGCTGAAGAAAATTATGGTTCTATTACTATAGATGTTTTAAGCATTAATGAAATAAATAGCATCTATATAACAAATATTTCACTAGTCAAAGACTTAGGGAGTTATAGTTACAAATATGATAATGAAGGAAATTTAATATCAACATATGATGTTATTAACAACAAAACAGAATTTAAATATGATAAGAATAATGAACTAACAAGTGTATTTGATGCAAAAGGGAACAACTTTAGTTATGAATATGATAATGTGATAACAGATCGTGTGTTAAAAGGAATAAGTCCAACCGGCATATCTAATGAAATGAAGTATGATGAACACGGAAATGTTGTCAAAACCATTATTAATAATGTTAATTCAAAAGGAAATGAAATAATCGGTAACTATTATATACGTTCCAAGGGAACAAACAAATATGTTACCTCAAATTTAAAAACAGGTGAATTAACATTAAAGGATGATACATGTAGTCATTACTCATACACTGTTAATAATAATATTGAAACCGAAACAATTAATGATAAAGTTATTGAGAATAAAGTCTATACATTTAAGTCTTCCATTCTACCAGCCTATGTTTTATCTAAAACAAATAACATAGTTAAGCTCATAAAAAATGGAGTTAGCACAAACTTCGAATTGATAAAAAGAAATAATGGATCAAACAATATAAAAATCTATAAAGAAGATTTATATTTAAAAACAATGGAAGACAATAAACTAACGTTGGCCCCTTTAGAAGATGGGAATCCAGCATTTGAATTCTATTTTGAAGATACTGATACTAATGAATTTATTGAAACATCAGCTAAATATACAGAAGATGGGAAATACATTACAGAAGTAACTGATGCATTAGGTAAAAAAACTACATATAATATAAATACAGAAAAAGGATTAACTGATTCTATTACTAATCCAAAAGGCTTAGAATCTAAATATCTATATGATGAAAAAGATAGATTAAAAAGTGTAGAAGTAGATAATAAAAA
>CAYWFZ010000022.1:19016-26342 GCA_964458035.1 uncultured Muribaculaceae bacterium
GAATTTAATGAAGATGATTCAGTCATTAAAGTTAAGTTTGATAATAATTCTCTTAATTATGATTATGATTATTTAGGTAGATTAAAATCAAGAAATATTAATGGAAATATTCCAGAATATTTTACTTATAAAAGAAATGGTAATAAAACATCATTAATAGTTGACACTATGAAAATAGGAAATGATACGTATAAGTATAACTATGATGATTTATATAATATTACAGAGATAATAAAAAATGATGAAGTATTGAATAAATATACTTATGATAATAGAAGTCAGTTGTTAAGCGATGAAAATCATGATTTAAATAAAAAGTATGTTTATACATATGATAATGAAGGAAATATCTTAACTAAAAAAGAATATGATTTAGAAACAAATACTTTAGTTAAAACAGATACATTTGCTTATGGAAATACTTCATGGGAAGATCAATTAACTAAGTTTAATAATGAATCCATTACATATGATGCCATAGGTAATCCAATATCAATTGGTAGTAAGATATTATCATGGAATAACGGAAGACAATTATCAAGTTATAAAGATGGTAATACACAAATTGATTATACTTATAATCAAAATGGAATAAGGACAGTTAAGGAATTTGGAGAATACGGAGAAGAAGGATATATTAATTATTATCTTGAAGGAACTAAGATAATATTTGAAGAAAGATGCAAATTTATAGATGGCGAAAAAGAAACTGACATGTTATACTATATATATGATGATAGTGGAAATGTATTAGGATTTAAATATAATGAAGTATTATACTATTATCAAAAGAACTATCAGAATGATATAACAGGAATATATGATAGTAATTATAATTTAGTAGTAACGTACAAGTATGATGCATGGGGTAAAATACTATCAGTTACTGATACTACAACAAATAACATAGGTACAATAAATCCATTTAGATATAGAAGTTACTATTATGATGAAGAAACCAAATTATATTATCTGAACAGTAGGTATTATAATCCTGAGTGGTGTAGATTTATAAATGCTGATGGTATAATAGGTGCTAATCAAGATATTCTTAGTTTAAATCTTTATGCCTATGTAAGCAACACCCCAGTTAGAGAGTCAGATGAAAGCGGAGAAGGACTTATTTTAGGATGGGGTATCTCTGCAGCAACTAAAGTGATTGGTGGACTTTTATTAACTTATGCAGCCACTAAAGCAGTACCTTTGCTCACTAGTATCACTAAATCTACAATGCAGACTATATCAAATATTGCAGAAAATATTAAACAGCGAACACCTAATCAAAAGAAAGATAATAGAAAGAAAAACAAACAAGCTGTATACACTCTAAGAGACCCCCAAAATGACACAGTACTCTATGTTGGAAGAACAAATGACTTAGAAAGGCGTAGACGTGAACATAAAAATAGTTTAGATCCTTTAAAAAAAGATTTAAGGTTTCATTATGAGGCGAAAAATCTTTCATATGCCCAAGCTAGAGGAATGGAAGAACTATTAATTCAAAAATATAATACAATTGAAGAAGGTTTGAATAAAATTCATGGTATAAGTACAATAAATCCATTTTTTGATAGTTATATAGAAGCTGCAGTTGATTATATGTATGTTGAAAGGAAAGTTGCGAAATGTCCATGGGATTAGATAAAACACAAAAGAAGAATTGGAGAGAGGGAGATACCTTTGCCGTTAAAATTGAAAATCATTCTAAAGAGTACGATGGTAGATATTTAATTCTAATAAAGGCATCATATGATGACAATATAGAATGCAAAAGAACTTTGTATTTTAGAGTAAAAATTACTAAAAATAAGGCTATTCCGACGACGATAGAAGAATTAAATGATCTAGAATATATAATTACTGGAACCTTAACGTATATTGAGAGACTACTTCCTTTAATAGGCCTAGAGACTTTAAAGGAAGCTATTAAAAGAGTTGATTCTGAAAAAAAATGTTATAAAGATGAATATGGGTATTTAAATGAATATAGAATGGCTCTTGTTATGAAAAAGGAAGATGATTATAGTAACTTCGTATATCTTGGAAACTTTGATTTAACTTTACCTAGGGACGAGTATGTGTCAGAAGATATATGGTATTATTATTTGGAAAATTCTCCGGAAAATCCTAATTTATACTTTATAAATAGATTATTGACTAATTACGAAGATAATAACCTAAGAAAAAGTGAGAAATACATAAAAGAAAAAATGGAAATGATTCATAAAAAAGCACAGGGACATGTTGAACTATTATATAACTATACTGAAAACTTTAGAAGAAAAAGAGAAGAAGAAAAGAAAAAGTTTTCTTTAAAAAATGGATGGGGAATCGAACTTTATGATTGTGATTTAGCACTTGATATAGAAGATGATTTTACTGAACTATATTATTTCTATCAGAAAAAGAAAATTACTAAAGAAGAATTAGTTCAGGATATGGAGAAAAAATATAATAAAATATTAAATAATCCAATATCTGGACCTGTATTTTGGATTATACTTGCTGATCAACAAATTCCAAATAAGGTCTTAACAGAATATACAAAAGAAAAAGCATTAGAATCTATAGATTTGGACTTAGAAAATTGGAAAAATAAGGAAGGCTATCTTGAAAGGGAAAAAATACTAGAAACATTAAAAGAAGATTTAGAAAAATATAGATTTAAAAAATAGATATAGGTATATATGATAGCAATTATAACTTAGTAGTAACATACAAATATGATGCATGGGGCAAAATAGTATCAATAACTGATAATACAATAAATAATATAGGTACAATAAATCCATTTAGATATAGAAGTTACTATTATGATGAAGAAACTAAGTTATATTATCTAAACAGTAGATATTATAATCCAGAGTGGTGCAGATTTATTAATGCTGATGGATATATTACAAGTAACATAGGCTCAACAGATTACAATATGTATATTTATTCTAATGATAATCCAATTATGAATGTTGACAATAACGGAAAATTCTTAGTGGCCGGGCCAATCCTTATTATAGCTGGTATCGGGGCTGTCGTTGCGACGACTGTGTCTATATGTACAAAGAAAGGAAATAAAAAAGCACAAGAAGAAATTAATAAGGTTCAAGAAAAATATAAAGATGATAAAAGAAAGAATGAAGTTTCTGAAAAACAATTCCATGAGACATTGAAAAATAATGCTAAATCAATTGTTAAGGATAATGGAGACAGAAAAGGCATTGATAAGTTATTATTTCTTAGAAGCCAAGTTAATGATGGAAAAAAATACGATTTAAAGTTAAGGGATTGGAGTAATACTATATTAGAATATGATGGGATAATAATGGAACCTCAAGATATAGGTAATTACAATTTTGGATACATGGGAAGAGCTTTGGGCATTGATTTGACACTATTGCAGGTTGGAGCAGGCCTTAATCAACTACGAAAATACCATATTAGAACAATAATGAATTGCCCAACTTCTGCATTTTGTGATGACCCAAGGGATGCCTATTTTATAAAATTAGGTGCACTAAAATATGATGAGGACAATAAATGATAAATGATTTATTGTTTGAACTTTCATGATATTGTACTTAATTTGAGAATATGCTATTATAAATTTAGGTGATAGAATTGAGAATAAACTTTGGAATCACAAAATGTTGCTTAATATACTCTTTATTAAGTATATTATTTTATTGGTTTTTTGATGTACTTGGTAATAATGATAGTTTGGTTTACATTCCGTTTATTCTTGTACTTATTCAAGTTATTTGTTTTATAATTCTATTATTTGCTATTATTTATAACTTTTTTAAAATGAAAGAAAAAGTAAAATTTATAAGATGTTTTATTATATTAATTATCCCAATCATTGTGTTATTATTTGTTGATTTGAGATTTGAAAAAAGCAAAATAGATACTTATACGTTGGAAAATAGGAGAATGAAAATAATCGAATCTATAAATCTTGATAATTATAAAAACGGGATGACTGAAATAGATATATCTAAGCAGCAATCGTTTGGATTCGACGTTAATAGTCTAATGTTGTATAAAAATGGTGATTCAGTAGCATTTGGGTTTTATGTATTTAGAGGTGTTCTTTGCGGCTCTGTCCAAATAGTATATTCCAAACTAGATGAAGACAAATTAATGCAAGAAATAAACAATATAGTTAGCATAAAAGAAATAAAAGAAAATTGGTATTATATAGAAACAGAGTAATTTTCTGATAGTTGTTTAGTTTTTTGTAGCTCTTAATACAGAATTTTTCAACTTTTCTAATAAAAGAACGTATAGTTTTATTAATAAAAGAGTTTTTTAGTATATACACATTAAAAGTGTTGAAAGGTACTTGTGTTTATAACTATTTTATATACCTAAGTGGCAAAGGAAAAAGTCGTTTTTTAAATTTTATGAAATATCTGACTTTTTCAGTGGCCCCTATATTGAATACTCTTTTTTCTATGAAAGGAAGAATATTATGTCATATATATTAAAGAATATAACTAATTGTCCCATTAAGGGTAAAAATACAGTTAAAGTTACATCAGATTTTGGAAAAAGAAAATTATATAATAAAAAAACTAAACAATATGAAAGTAACTTTCATAATGGTATAGATATCACTGGAGGGAACGAAATCGTTTCCTTTTTAAGTGGTATAGTAACTAGTACAAGGAATAATGTTACAGGTTATTCTGAAAAAAATAAAACAGGTAACTATGTAACTATAAATCATGGAAATAACTTATATTCAAGTTATTATCACTTAAAAAAAGATTCAGTATGTGTAAAAAGGGGAGACTATATTGAAAAGGGGACAAAAATAGGTCTCATGGGTGCAACAGGTCATGTAACTGGTAAGCACTTACACTTTGGAATTAAGAAAGATGGTAAATGGGTAGATCCAAAGAAGTTCTTGCTTAATGAAGTTACTATTAGTAAAAATACAAATACAGAAATTATCTATATTGTAAAAAAAGGCGATAACTTAACTAAAATAGCTGCGTATTATAATACTACTTGGAAAGATATTTATAATAAAAATAAGGAGTTAATCGGGAATAATCCCAATTTAATAAAAGTTGGATGGCACTTAAAGATATAATAAATATTAATTTGATAGGTAGTATATTTATATTTCTAGTAGGTGGTTTAGATAATTTATTTATAACTCTAATAGTTCTTATCGTAATAGATTATCTTACGGGAGTAATAAAAGCAATTATAGATAAAAATTTAAGTAGTAAAATTGGCATAAAAGGTATACTAAAAAAGTTTGGATATATATTTGTAGTTATGGTTTCTGTTCTTTTTGACTATATGGTTGGTGATAAACAATCAGCAATTAGAACGCTTACCATTTACTTTTTTATATCAAATGAAGCTATCTCAATCTTAGAAAATTGGGCTAAAATAGGACTTCCATTGCCAAAAAAGCTCATTTTAGTGTTTAAAGAACTAAAAAACGACAAATAGTTATTGACATTATGCGAAAAAAACATTAGCATAAAAACATATTTTTAGGGAGAACGGTGTATGGAAAAAGAATTAACAATGAGTGATATATTATCAACACCTGAGAAAATACTTGATATATCAAAAAATAGTTTGCATAATCACTTATTAAGTGAAAATGTAATTATCTATTACTATAATACTGAATTAAAGAAAAATATAAAAAAGGTTTTTACTAAATTTAAAGACTTACAATACATTGTATCATTACCAAGTGAGTACAATATAAAAAGTTCTTCATTGAATCAAGTAGCTATAAAAACAAACTCTATAAATGATCCAGTTAGTCAATATGTTGAAAAGAATATTGATTTAAACATATGGACAAGAGACTTTTATAATATGATATTAACTTTATCTACAAAACTTACATTCAATGAAGCAATATATCTAGTAGATACATTCTTTGATGAAAGAGCAGAAGAACAGATAAGTGAAAAATTACAAATATGTAGGAAGAGCTTACAAAAGATAAAAAAGAGTTGTTTAGTTAAAATTAAAATTGAATTTTCTAATCACGGATTTATATATTAAGAGAATGGCTTAAATTAAGTCATTCTCTTTTTTCGTGTATAGAAATGTGTTATAATTACTTTAGGTAATGATACATTATTTGCTTAGGGAGAGGTTACTATGTTTGTTACAAATAACGAGAGAATTGGTAGTGCTTACGTTGAATTTCAATTTTGTAAGAAAAAGAAACCATATTTTTGTGGCAAATTAGTTGGTTATAAATTTTGGTTGGAAGATTCAATATTTCTTCATGTTGATAACTTTGATATTGATAATTCTAAAAATATCTATCCATTATTAAAACAAGTTAATTCTAAATTAAATATGTATGGTCCAAATTATTTTGATAAAGAAATGACATCTATATTATTACATTTAATTGATAATTTAGATGATAATGATTTTGAAGTATTAAAGGAATTCTTAAAAAAAGCAATAGAAAAATACAACGGAATATATATATTAGGTGTATAAGTTGTTAAAATTATGAAGTCTAAAAAAAGAGGAGCTGGATTAGTTGAAAAATATCATTTTATCAACATTATTTTTAATTTTTATAGTTTTTTTGTTTACAAGTTATTCACTGAAATTCCAGATTATAAGCAAGAACTTAAAAATGGATATTACATAGAATATACCAGCAAAAAAGGGACACTGCTAAAAAATGAAAATATTGAACTTTCATATTTAGAAAACTTTCCTAAAAAAAGAATATTAAAAATGATAGAAAAAGATGAATATATCCTTTTATGGGATATTGATAATGAATTTTATATAATAGATTCTAAAACTGATAAAATTGATGGACCTTTTACTCAAAAAGAATTTATAGATAAAATAAAGGCAGAAAACTATTACAAACTTTTAACTTGGGTTCATCCGTTTGAATAATTTTTATTCAGTAATTATTGGAGAAAATAAAATGAAGAAGATTGAAAAAATATATACAATTTTTTTGTTATCTATATTGCTACTTTTTATCATAATAATGATTGCCGGGTATATATATTTTTCTTGGTTTTATAAGGAGCCAGAAAAAAAGAGTATATTTAAAGAAGAAACAAAAAATATAAATATTCCTAATTGTAAAATTGATAAGTTAGTATTTAATGATAAGGTACGTCTTATCAAATGTTATAACGAACAATTCTATATAATGAATAAAGAAAATAATGACATTACAGGTCCTATGAATAAGGAAGAAAGCATGAATGCTTTTAAAGAATATCTGGATATAGACCTATTAGACTGGGATGAGAAAAATTAGAATTTTTTAATTACAGAACCATATATTAGGAGAATGATTTA
>CAYWFZ010000023.1:0-25754 GCA_964458035.1 uncultured Muribaculaceae bacterium
CTCAAGGAATGTATGTACTTACAACTAATGGTGGTGGATGTGTAGTAGATGCAGTTTCACAAGTAAGTGCGGGAGATAATCCCTTAATAGCTGTTGCTGTTATGAAGAAAAACTATACTAATGAATTAATGCATAATAATGATTATTTTGCTTTATCTGTTTTAGCTAAAGATGTCAATCCGGAAATAATTAAAACGTTTGGGTTAAATTCAATGCGAGATATTGATAAATTTGTTAGTATTAAAACTAGTGAAATCGAGGGCTTAAAAGTAATTGATGATTCTTTAGGGTATATGATTTTAAAAAAGGTCGATACCATTGAAAATGATACTCATACTTTATTTATTGGAGAACTTGTAGAAGCAGATTTATATAAAGATGAAGAAGCTATGAGTTATGGATATTATCAAGAAAATAAAGATGATTTATTGAAAGTTACAACAGGGGCAGGTAAAACAGCATGGGTATGTAAGATCTGTGGTTATGTTTATTATGGTGAAGAGTTACCAGAAGACTTTAAATGTCCAGCATGTGGTGTTGGTCCCGAAATGTTTGAAAAGAAATAAATTATAGAAAATGTACATATTTTGTAGTATACTTAATGTGTGCATTTAAATTGTCTCATAGCCAAGCGGTAAGGCATCAGGCTCTGACCCTGACATTTCGTAGGTTCGAATCCTACTGAGACAACCATTTAGATTATTAAGTAGTCTCTCATTTGGGAGATTGCTTTTTTTATGATATAATTTTCATGTGAGTGGTAATGAGAATAAAAAATAAAATAGAAAGTATTAATGCAATAAAAAAATTAGGTCTTAATAGATTTCCGGAAGATTTATTTAAAGTTTCTGAAGTATCAAGAATTGTTGAGTATCTCGAAAAGACAAAAGCTCCTCTGTATGCGATAAGAGATAAAAGTCATGCTCAAGGACTTTTTTTGTTAGCTGTTCCTTATGATGAAGTGTTAAATAGTATAAAAGATTATGAAATATTTTCAATAAATGTAAGTTCACTTAACTATGTAGATAATCAAATATTAGTTGGTGAAATTGAAGTAAAATCAAATAATGAACTTTATTTAACGGTAACGACTAAAAAGGATGCATCTGTTAGAGATGCAGTTAGGGAACCCATTTATAATTTAAAAACGGATATTTTTGATAAGCGATTAAGACATATACCGGGGTTTAGTAAGATATACTGTTATATAATGGAACATAAGCTCTTAGATTTAATTGTTGAATTTGCGGTATTTGATAAGGGTGTCGGGATTTATGATGAAAACGTTATTATATATGAATTACGAACGGATTATTAGGGTGATAAAATGAAAGAGATAAATGAAGATAATTTAAATGAATTTTTAAACTTATATCATTATTTACATGACAGCAATATTTTAAATATCAATTATGATATTAAAGAGGCAACATTAGAAATGATTATAAAAGTGTTTTGGAAAGGTGAAGTTAAATTAAGAGAAGATAATACATATGAGACAACTAACATAAAACTTAGACTTCTGTTTCACGATGTTGAGAAATTAAAAGTTTATGAATTATTTTCTTATGATTATATAAATAATGTAAATATAGAATGTGTAAGTATGGATAATAAAAAGTATATTAAATTTGAAGATATTGATAATGATATTTTAATTGCATCAGAAAAGTTAGAGTATGAGGAGGTGCCTTGTGAGTAATAACTTAGAAAGATTTGTGGATGCCCAAAAAGATACATATGAATGTGCCTATGAAGAAATCTGTAATGGACGAAAAGAAACCCATTGGATGTGGTTTATATTTCCTCAGATAATTGGTTTAGGCGAATCTGAAATGAGTGATTATTATGCTATTAAAAGTGAAGAAGAGGCAATAGAGTATTTAAATCATGAACTCTTAGGACCTAGATTAATTTCTATTACTGAAGCTTTACTTAATTTAAGTGACGTGGATGCTTACTCAATATTTGGTGGAATTGATTCTTTAAAATTAAAATCATCCATGACTTTATTTTATTTAGTTTCGGAGAATCCATTATTTGCTTCTGTTCTTAATAAATTTTATGGTGGTGAATTAGATTCTCAAACTGTTGATATGTTAAGTTTATTATGTGGAAGAAAAGAAAGTAAGAAGATGAGTTTATTAGATAAGTTAAAATCTCTTTGTTAATTTCTGCTGTAAACGTGTAAGACTATTTATTTAATCTTACATTTTTTTGTCTTATAATGGATTTAGGGATGTGTTAGTATGAAGGGGACATTTAAAAATCTTAAACGAGTATTTAAGTATGGCTCAAAATATAAAAAGAATTTCTTAATATTTACATTTATTTCTATAATGAATATAGGTGTTAATATAATTTATCCAATTCTTACAGCAAAAGAGTTAGTTGCTTTATCAACATCAATGTTCATGGAAGTATTTATTGCAGCTCTAATATGTTTAGGTTTTTCTATTATGTGTGATTTTACAACTGTTGCTTTAAGAAAGAATACACAAATATTCTTTAGAGGAACAACTAGAGGTATACAAATGGATGCTGCTAAGGAAATATTAAATATTGAACTAACTAGTATAGATTCTCATGGAAGTGGAACTTTTATTACAAGACTTAGCAGTGATGCTGATTATATGGGACATATATTTACAAGAGGTATGGGAATTCTAACGTCAATATTTACTGATTTAGGTATATATGTTGCTGTTTTTATTGTTAATAAAATCGTATTTTTCTACTTTATTTTTGCGTCAATTGTTTTAACTTTGCTTAATTTACTTAAGATAAAAAAAGTAAATGAGGAAGATAAATTATATCGTAAGCAGAAAGAAAAGACTTCTAGTTTAATTGGAGAATTAGTTAGGGGTATTAGGGATATAAAGATGCTTTATGCAAAAAACTCATTTATGGAAGCAGTTGATACAAATATTGATTTATTAACTGATAAACAATATAACGTAAGAAATGCTGAGATAGGCTATAACTTAATAATTGATATTATATATGATTTAGTAGAATTCTTTTTAATCATCTTAATTATTTATTTAGTTTCAGAAAATGTGTTAACGGTTGCCTTGGCTTTAGTTTTATATAATTATCGTAATCGAGTAATAAATGATTTAATGTTTAAATTTGGAGATTTACTTGAAGAATTAAGAGACTTTAATTTATCAGCTGAAAGGGTATTTTCAATATTTGATAATGAGGAATTTAGTAAGGAAAAGTTTGGGGATAAACACTTAGATAAAATTGATGGTAATTTTGAATTTAAGAATGTTAAATTTAGTTATGGCAATAATAAAGTTCTTAAAGGTATTAGTTTTAAAATTAATACAAATGAAACTGTTGCGTTTGTCGGTAAAAGTGGTGTTGGGAAGACAACTATATTTTCTTTACTTTGTAAGTTGTATGATACTGATTCTGGTAAAATACTTTTAGATGGTGTTAATATTAAGGAATTAGATGAAGAGTCTATTAGAAATAATATTACGATTATTAGTCAAAATCCTTATATATTTAATTTAAGTATTAAAGATAATTTTAGATTAGTTAAAGAAAATGTTACAGATGATGAAATAGTTAGTGCTTGTCATCTTGCTTGCTTAGATGATTTTATTGATTCTTTACCTAATGGTTATGATACAATTATTGGTGAGGGTGGAGTAAATTTATCAGGTGGCCAGAGACAAAGACTTGCAATTGCTCGAGCATTTATACAAAATACTAAGATTATTTTGTTTGATGAGGCAACATCAGCACTTGATAATGAGACTCAAGCAAGTATTCAAAAAGCAATACATAATATGAAGGATAAATACACTATTCTAATAATTGCTCATAGGCTTTCAACAATAGTTGGGGCTGATAAAATAATGATTGTAAATGATGGCAAAATTGGGGATGTTGGAACACATAAAGAGTTACTTAAGAAAAGTCGTGAATATAAGTTATTATATGAAAGTGAAATACTTGAAGATTAGTGATTATCTTCAAGTTTTTTCTTTTAATTTTATATCTTTTATTTTATAATGAAGTTAGGAAATGGTGGGAATTTATGAAAAAGTTTGCGATTATGGAAATTGGGAGTAACAATACTAAAACTCATGTTTATGAAGATGAAAAAGTATTGTATGACAAGACTACAACTATTGAATTTAAGAAGAATTATCAATTAGGTGGAAGTGTTTCTGAAAGTGATTTAGATAAGCTTTATAAAGAGATTGAAAAGGCACAAGAATATACAGATGACATTCATATATATGGCTGTAGTATTTTTAGAAGTTTGAATGAGGATGAATTAAAAAGTATTAACGATGAATTAAAAAGTAAATATAATTTAGTTATTGAAGTTGTTTCTCAGGAAGATGAAGCAAGATTAACTGCTAAAGGATGCTATCAAAATATAGATTATGATGGAAGTTTATGTGTTTTTATTGGTGGTGGCGGTTCGATTGAACTAATATTTGTAAAAAATAAAGAAATATTTGGGACAAAGTTTTATAATTTTGGAGTAGTTGATGTTACTAAAAAATATACTGATTTAAAGGATGATGTACCTAAATCAACTTTTGATGAAGTTACCGAATATGTAAATTCACTTATAGGTGAAATTGATTATAAGGCAGATGCAATTGCTTTATGTGGAGGAGATCACTTGTATTGGTTTAATAATGCTCTTTATAGGATGGATGAAAATACATTATATAAAAGTGATAGACAAAAGTATATGATACCTACAGAAAAAACAGATTTATATGATAGGGATATGATGGTAACATCACTTGATGCAGTGAGGGATAGAAGTGATAATCCGCTTTGGTTTGATGGATCACGTGCTATGAGACTTATCGTAAATTCAATAACACATAAAATTGGTGCTAGTACAGTTATTCCAACAAATATTAATATGGAAGATGGACTAAGAGCTAATTTAGAAAAGTAATTAATTTTATTAACATGAATATAATTAAAGAGAAATGATTGTTAGATGTAGAATCATCTTTACTGTATTATTTCATGGTGTTAAAATACTAGATAAAAGTGGGGGTATTTATGAGTATTAGTATAGTAGATTATACAGAAAATAAAATAAAAGAACTTGAAAAGATAAAAAGTAACGCTAAGTTTTTTCAAAAAAATGAAGGCTTACTTACAACTACTTTAGAAGATTTGCTTGCATCTCTTGATATTTATCCAATTGTTGTGCCAAATAAATTTATAATGGCACTTCACGGTATTGATGCAACAAGAAATATGTATGTGTTTGATATTTTAGATATAAGAGATACTAAGGGAAGATATCCGGAATTAATGGATGAAGAAAGTTATAAAGAATTTATTGAAGTAGTTAATTCTGGTATCAAAGAGTTCGGGTTATCTGTTGATATGAAAATGACTGAGGAACAAAGAACTTACTTTGATAGACTCGCAAGAATGAGAGAAGAAAGTTTTCATACATCAATACCTTCTTATGATACTTGGTATGAAATAATCTGTAATATTATTTTTTCTCCTGTACCAGATGATGCAAAACCTGTTTTAAGAGAAAAGCATGCAAACTTGCTTGAGCGAGTAACTCAATATGTTATGGAAAAGTGTGAGAGAAAAAGATTAAGTAATGATGAGATAAAAGATTATATAAGTGAAGTCTTGGCTTTGGAGAGTTTAAGAATATTTGATTTAAGAGAAGTTAATTGGCAAGAAGTAGAATTAGATAAAAAGAGAAGAAGGAGATAACTATACGTATCTCCTTTTATTATTATTAAATATGTGCTATTATATGTTTAATTCTTATTAGGAGGGGTTTTTTATGGAAATCAATGAACATGGAAAAACTAGACAATTTATTTGTGATGATGGTTATGAATATAATGAAACTGTATTTGATGAACTAGGTAATCCTGTAGAATTTTTCAATATGTGTGACTACTCAGATTATTCATTTATGTATGGTAATTTAAAAGGAGACTCAAGTGTTGGTAAAATTACAATTGAGATAGATTCAACATTTTATAAAGCTTTTCTATCACTTTTAGATGGGATAGATGAACTAAGAATCGAAAGTGATTTTTCTGAGCGTTTCATGGAAGTAAATAAAAATGATGTTGGAGAAATAGAAATAACTATTCATTTACTTCCTGGAGAATCAGATGGTGTAATAGATATTAAAAATATAATGTATGATTTAAGAAGTAAGGCTGATAGTAATAATACTGATATAAAGAAAAGATTAAATAGATTTTTTAGCATTCTTTCACATACTTTACAGGGTACTTTAAGTGATACTGAAAAAAAATTAGAATTATAAAGAGGTAAAATTTATGATGCACGAGCTAACAGATTATGAGTTAAGTGAATTCTTGCGTGCCAATATTGTACTTAATAGTAGAAAATGGAAACATAGATTTACTACTAATTGTTATGCTTTTGCACTTGGATTAGATGTAAGGGAAAGTAAAATTATGCCTTGTGCATATATACCAGGAAATATTGGATCATCGAGAGAAAAAATTGAATATACTCATTGTTTTAGTTATAACAATTTAATTACTAATATTTATGATGATTTATTATATATGAGACTAAAGTTTAGGGAAATAGATCCAATGGAAAAACCGTTTGAAGATGAATGGAAAATAGCTTTACTTACAACTTTTTTAGCTTATGAAGATTATGTGGAATATTTAAGTGATTTTCATTTCTTGCGTGAGGGAAGTGATGGGACTTGGTATCACAAACTTGGATGGTTTAAGGGAGTAAGAAATAAAGACTCTAAAGGGAAAATTATTACTGACCCCAGAAAATGTGTTTTTAAGAATACTGATTATAAACTAACACTTGCTCTTAAAAAGAGGTGATAAGAGTGGAACTATATAATAATAATGATGTAAGCATTTCTTTAATTGAAGAAGCGGATATAGAAGCTGTTATAAAACTCTTTAGTTCTAATACTTTTAATGTGGATTATGGTAATAGCATTAGACCAACCAATTATGAATTTGAGCAAATTATAAGAGAAAATATGCAAAGGGATAAAAAGTTGGATACAGTTTTAGTTTTAAAAGAGAAAGGCGTTTTGTGTGGATATTTATCTTGCTTTGTTGAATTTTCAAGACTTGTTCTCGGTCATATTGCAGTGAGGAGCGAGTATCAACATAAAGGTTATGGAAGGCTTCTTACATTAGTTGCACTTTACCTTGCTTCTAAACAAAATCGCGATGTTTCATGCGTGTGTTATTACCCTAATAAATATTTAAAAAGTTTAGGGTTTAGATCAATAGATGATGTATCTTACTTATTTGATGGAAGATTAGATTATCCAGAAGGTATACCCGATATATTTGTTAGTATAGAGGAATACAAAGAGATTAAAGATAAAGAAGATGAAAAGGAAATACAGGACTTTAAAGATTTTCTTGATTCCGATTTTGGTTTATTTTTAAGAAATTTATGATTATTTCTGATATAATAACTTAAAGGATGTGTATGTATGAAAAAGACAATTATATTGGATGTAGATGAAGTTATATGTTTTGGTGGATTTTTAAATGCTGTTAATGACTTTTTAGGAACAAACTATGTAATAGATGATTTTACAGATTATTATATAGATGAAGCTTGTATACCAAAGGATAGAATGGCTGAATTTAATAAATTTATTCAAGGAAGAGATATGTATAAGAATGCGATTATGCTTCCAAATGCTATTGAAACGATAAAAGACTTAAATGAAAAATATGAGATATTTATTTTATCTTCTTGTGTAAATCCTTTTGATGTTGAAGGCTCAGGTAGATTATTTCAAGATAAATATAATTTCTTAAGAAGCATTTTACCATTTTTAAATCCTAAAAATATTATTTTAACTAGTGCTAAACATATGTTTAAGGCTGATATTCAAATAGATGATTTAATTACTAACTTTAGTGATGATGTTGGAATGAAAATATTATTCCCATCATATCACAATAAAGATGTAAATGATGAAGATTTAGAAAAATGTGGTGCTATTCGTGCTGGTTTTGATTGGCGTGATGGCTGGAATAATATAAGAAATATTTTATTATAATAAGTCACTATTGTGGCTTATTTATTTGCAAAAAAAAATATATTTTTATATAATACATTTTCGTGGAGTGATTTTTATGAAAAAGTGTATTTCATTATATAATCATAATTTGAAGTTTGATTGTAATAAGCAATTTAAATTATAAAAGAAAGGAAATGATTAAACCAACAAATTATGATATTATTTTACCGAATGGTGAAGGTAGAAAGTATACGAAAAGATATAAACAATATACATATTCTGATATAGAGGGAGAAGATGGTATTCCTGGATATGAACTTAATAATTTTGGCTGTGGTATTGCCTCCATTGCTACAATTATATCAAGTTTAGGATATGACTATGATCCTGTGAGTCTTGCTAAAATATTACTTTTAGATGATATAGGAAATCCACTTGATTTTTATACTAATAGAGAAAAGGGAAGATTAGGACTTCCAACGATAAGTTTTATTTATCTATTACAAGAATTAAGACAAAAATTTAAATTAGCTCTTGAATATGAATTAGTTAAGGTAAGCTACATGCATCCTGAATTAAAAAAAGATACTGTGCTTGATATGATAAGTAATGAATTTATGGCACTTATCTTAGTTGGAGTTAACGGAAGAGTAAATCATCCTAGAACCTTTTCTTCCTATGGACACTATATAGCATTAACAAGTGTTAATAAGAATACCAGAGAGCTGTATGTTTCCAATCCCAATAAAATAGGGGACAGCCAAATTGATACGACTTTCTCTTATGAAACTATTATATCTAATATGTATACAAATACTTTTGATTTTTTAATGATAAGAAGATTAAAGCAAAGATAGTATCTTTGCTCTTTTTTTATAAGTGTGTTAGAATACATTCAAGTTATGGGGGATTTTATGAGACTTATTAATAAAAATGGTATACCTAGTTTGGACTCTTATATTGAATTATATATGGGAGATGAAGAAAGTAAATGTACGGTAGAAGATTTATATACTGATGAATATAAAGAATATATGAGTAGTAGTGTTTCACAAGATGAAGAAATGTATAGAAGTGCAGCAAAAGAACAGACAAGCACAAATAAAAATGAATGTGAGATACTTAGTTTAGATGAAAGCGTATCAGAGATATCTCGTCATATAGATGTTTACTATGATGCCTATAAAATGCCACGCATGCAGATTAATAGTGCAGAGTGGGACTATTTCTATAATAATATTTATGATGTATTCAAAAAAAAGGAAATATCAACAATATTTTTCTCTTCCTTATCAACATATATGAGAAGTGTTTTAGCTCGTGTGTTAATCCTAAGGTGTGAGAGTTTAACAATAGAAATTCTTCTATCATTTTTAGATACATTAGCAGATATAGTTGAATATTCAACACCAGAAACTTTAAGTGATGAAGAAATAAAAAATTTAAAAGATAAAATATTGAGGGATTGTAAAAGTGTTCATAAAGTCGTAGCGTCAAGAAAAAGAAAATTAGTAAATATGGATTTGTATAAAAAAGGGAAGACATTAAAATAAGGATAAATTAATTATCCTTATTTTTTATATGTTAAATAACGCTTCCATTCTTTTTCGCATGCTGGGAAGAATTCTTTTGGGGTAAGTATTTTGGCTTTATTATTTAGAGCCGAACTTTCAAATGAGGTTTCAAATACACTTCCATAATTGTAAATACTTTTCTGATGTATTTCTGATGCATCACATTCAGTTATTATGCCTTGCGTATTTACAGAAACTAATGGTCCGATAAGGCAAAGTCCATTTTTATCAAACTCATGATCTTTATTCGCGTAAGTTATAAACTTTTTAGGACTTCTAAGTGGTACAGTTTGGAGTTTATTTAACTTTTCAGCATTTCCTTCGCGAAAAGGTTTTTCTGTTAATTCTCGTAAAGTATAAAAATACTTGCTTTCTTTATATTTTTTTATATTTTCAAAGTATTCTTCTAAGATACCTAGTTTTTTCATTTCTTCAATATGATATTTGTCATATGATATAGCTAAACTTGAACGTATATTTTCTTCATTAATATATGAGTCAATCTCTTTTAAAAGTTCTAGGAGATATTCGCTGTAAATTGTTCCATTGATGGTAATGGTTAATTCTTCTACTAATATTTTATTAGCAATAATATAATTTATTAGGTATTCTAGTCTATCTAGTGCAAGTGTTGCTTCACCACCACAAATTGTAAGTGTACCTATTCCTTTAATTTGATCTAGAGATGCTTCAATTACTTCGTTGCTCATAGTCGAATTATCTTTTTTACCATGTAAGCAATGTCTGCAGTCTAAATTGCATCTATTTGTAATAATCATTGCAAGCATATCAATATAGCATTTTTTCATAAAATTCACCTGTAGGTCTTATTATAACAAATTTTTTATTTTTTTCTTCAAAAAAGTTGAGATTTTTATTGAATCTTTGTATAATTTTATTGGAATAGTTAAGGGGAGTTATTTTATATAAGAAAATTTTTTAACAAGGATGATTTTATATGAGTGACAAGAACTATGCTATAAACTATGAAGTGTTTCCAATTGAGGAAATTAAAAATGGAAAAAGATTTCATGTTAAGGTATCTCTGCCAATGAGTTATGGTTGGTATGATGATGTTGATATGATGGTTGAAAGAAATGGATTAGTTAGATGTTTTCCTATTAAATATAGTAAAAGTGAAGATGGTCAAGCTATATTTGAATCAACTATTGAATTAGAAACTTGTGCTGTTATGCATTATTATTTTACTTGTTATCTTAATGGGGAATTTAAATATATAAAAAAGAATAAGACTTTAGACATCTATCCGTTAAACATGAAAGACAAAGAAAAATTAAGTGTTAATTTCAGTGTACCTGATTATGCTAAGGGCGCTTTAATGTATCACATATTTGTTGATAGGTTTTATAAGGGTCGAAAAGAAAAACTATTTAAAATGCCAAGGCGTACAATTCACGAATGTTGGGACGAAGATATAGTGGTTGGTCCAAATAATGAAGGAATATGGAATGCCGATTTTTATGGTGGAGATTTAAAAGGAATTGAAGAAAAGTTAGATTATCTTCTTTCTTTAGGTGTTGAGATAATCTATTTAAGTCCGATTGTCTTAAGTCAATCTAATCATAGATATGATACAGCTGACTATATGGAAGTTGATCCATATGCTGGATCGAGTGATGATCTTAAGAGTTTATGTGAACAAGCTCATAAAAGAGGAATAAAAATTATACTTGATATGGTATTTAATCATACAGGAAATGATAGTAAGTATTTTAATGAATTTAATACTTATGATACTGTTGGAGCTTATAATAATCCTGATTCTCCTTATTCAAACTTTTATCGTAAAAGAATGGAAAATGGTAGTGTTGTATTTGATTATTGGTGGGGAATGAAAAACTTACCTGTATGTGATGGATTTAGTGAAGAGTGGAAAAATTATATAACTGGTGTTGGTGGTGTAATTGATTATTGGTTTAGTTTTGGTATTGATGGAGTAAGACTAGATGTAGCTGATGAATTAACTGATGAATTTATTGAACTTATTAGACGTGCTGTAAAACGAAATAAGGAAGATGGTTTCATTATAGGCGAAGTATGGAAAAATCCCATGCGTATGAATAGAGGTTATCTTGAATCGGGTGTTGGAATGGATACGGTAATGAATTATCCACTAGTTGATGCTTTAATTAGATATTTTAAATATAAGGATGATGTAAAACTTGCAAATATTATTAGTGAAATTCAAAATGAGTATCCTGATGATACAATAAATACTTTAATGAATTTTACTTCTACACATGATATTTCAAGAGCGATTAATATTTTTGGAGCTAATGAATTTCAAGAATATGGTGAATGGGCTTGGGATACAAAAAGTAGTGATAATCAAAAAGATTGTGAATTTAAACTAACAAAAGATCAATATAATTACGGAAAAATGTTATATGAAGCTTATATTTTTTCTCTTGTATTCTTCCCAGGAGTGTTATCAATATTTTATGGCGATGAAGTAGGTATTCAAGGACTTGGAAATCTGGCAAATAGAAAAACTTTCCCATGGGGGTGCGAAGATAAAGATTTGTTAGAATATTTTAGATACATTGGTAGAATTAGAAAACAAGAGAAGTTTTTAAAGACTGCTGATTTAAATATTATAGATATTAATAAAAACTATTTAATGTTTGAGAGAAAAAGAAATGAAAAAAGTGTTTTAGTAACAGTAAATAATACGGATGATGAAATAGATATACATTTGCCAAAAGAGTATGAAAAGGGGGAAAATGGTATATATACTTTAAGAAAGTCTACTCCTAAGTCTTTAAAACCATATGGTGGCCTAGCTGTAAAAAAAAGATTTTTATAAAACTTCTAATACTTTTACGATAAAATTAAAGACTTTTTCTTGAGTATTTGGTACAATTGATATGTTAGGAGAATTTTTATGGAAGTATTTGATACTAAAAATTTCCAATATGAGATAAAAGATAATGCTATATTAGTAACTCACGAATATGCTAAAATGATTAAAGAAGAAAACATAATCCCCGGTACAAGTGTTAGTGTTAATTTATTAAATCTTATTTTGGAAAGTGAAGATATGTTTAATTATGCGATTTTAGTATTTTCAGGCAATTTAAAGAATTTTCATATATTTGAAGAACCTGACAGTGTTTTTGCTCTAAGAACTTTTACTTCCAAAAGAAAAGTATATCATGCCTTTGTTGAGGCTATAAAACTTGATCTTATTAATTTAACGGAGAATACGAGGAAAAGATTTCATATACTAAAGGAAATGGCTTTTTTATCCTACTATGAACAATGTCACAAAGATGATACGTTTGAACTGGAAATTGAAGGTAGTAACTATAAATTTAATGTAAGGGACTTCTTTTCTTTACTTAAGATGGATAGTTTAGAACTTGCAAAAAAAATCCAAAATGAAAATAAAATAATGGGTGTAAAAAAAGAATATTATTTATTCGCCTTGAAAAAGTATTTTTCTTCAAATTACATTATTTCTAATTACGAAATACCACCTGTTATGGCTAAAAATTATGGCGTGATTAATTCAGATATGTATGTTGATACGTATTCAGTAAATGTAAAATTCACCGATGAAACACTAACTGATAAAGTTAAACTTAATCCTGAGTTTGAAGATTATATAATGAGTGGAGTAAATGAGGAATTTTCTCTAATTGAAAAATGCATCTATATTTATTTAAAAATGTGTAAGGTGTTAACATATGATGAAGAATTCTATGCTGCTCATCAAGAGGGAAAAGTAGCAGATAAACATAAAAGAATTGAACATATTAGTGAAATAACTTTAACAAATAATTCAGTTGTCTGTTATGAATTTAGTAAGATATATGCTTACTTTTTGAAGAGACTTGGAATAAGCTCTAAAAGTTATGATAATGAATCATATGGAATGGGACACGATAATGTTGAATTTAGATGCGGAAAGTTTGTTATTTTAGCAGACGCACTCACTTCTATTTTTACAGGAGATTTATTTAATGTAAAACTAAATCAGAAGCCCAAAGGACTTTTATGTATTAATCAAAATGCTGATACCCAAGTTGAATTTAGCAAGATAGTAGATAAAGTTTTTGAATATATAAAAAGTGAAGAACAGTTTGAGTATCAAGAAGTGTTGAAAACTTATTCATTGCAAGATTTACTTGAAAGTTATCATAATCATACAGAAAATTATAAAGAGATTCCAATAGAGGAGAGAATACAAATTCTTTTAGAAAAAGTTAATTCGATGAATATGTTTAAAGGGATGGATGTTTATTCTTACATAAAGTCACTAGGTAATATGTGTTTTACTGATGAGGAAAGAAAATATAATATATGTTTTGAAATTGTAAAAAACAATGATGTTAAGAGTGATGATAAGGATGCGATGCCGGTAGGAATTCTTGTTGTTAATGAAAATGGATTTGCAGATAATGCATATGAGAATAATTATTATACGTATTCTCCTTATGATGGAATGAAACAGATTTCTTATTATACTTTAAAAGAGTATTTTGAAAATTCGGTTTTCGAATATATTGATCCAAGAAGGGACGTAAAAATTCCCGGAATAGGAGGTAGCATTAGCTTATGATAGAAAAACTTCGAAGCATAAATGAAGATATACTTGCTACATCTAAAGATGAAGAAATCTTAAATAGACATATGATTATTAAAATTATTTTATTAGATGATAATTGTTTTTTTAAGATGAATGTAGAGGATGCCTATGCAATTATGAGGGATTTGGGAATTCCTGAAACTGAATTAAAATATATGTATTTAAAATTAGTTGATATTAGTGAAAAGAGGGATTAATTATGGAATATTTAGATATTTATACAGAAAATGGAGAACTAATTGGTAAAGAAGAGAGAAGTATTGTACATCGTGATGCTTTATGGCACAAGACTGTTCATTGTTGGCTTTATGATAAGTCAGGCAATATTTATTTTCAAATAAGAAAAAAAGAAGGAAAGTTTTATACTACAGCATCAGGTCATATTCAAGCTGGGGAAACTGTTCCAGAGGGATTTAAACGTGAAATAAAAGAAGAAATTGGAATAGATGTTGATATAAATAATTGTACAGTTGTTGATATCGTTAAGTTCGTAATGGATCGTGATGAAGGTGATGGTACTGTTTTCCGTGATCGTGCATTTGCAAATGTCTACATATGTGATTTTGAAGAAGACATTTCATCTTTTGACTTTGACTTAAATGAAATTAGGGGACTTGTAAAAATGAAAGCATTAGATGTTTTAGACATAATAACGGATAAAGTAAAGAGTATAAAAGCTCAGTATATCACTTTAGAAGATGGGTATTATAAGGCTCATGAAGAAGAAGTTACAAGAGATAACTTTTTAGTAAATCCAGGAGAAACTATTGAATTAAAATATGGAGATGTTGTAAAAAAAGTTATAGAAGTTACAAAAATAGGCCAATGAGTTGGCTTTTTTTTGGTAATTTACTCTAATATGTGTTACAATAGTGGAAGTTTGAAAGGGGTGAATAAGACATGGCTGATATAATCAAGGATGAATATAGAAAAAGAAGATTAAACTTTTATAAAAAATTATTAATTTCAACTGGAGAAGCTGTCGAATCACATAGTTTAGTTCACAAAAGAATAATTGATAGGACTAATTTTTTAACTGGAGTTTTAAAATTCTCTAAAAAAATACATATTGACGATTTCTACGATGAGCTTGTTAAAGATTTAGAGAGTTATTGGAAAGTTAATAAAGTAGAAGTTAAAGATGGACCTAAAAATAAATTAATATCTACTCTTTATTTTATTGCATTAGTTACAAATAGATGGACTTTTTCTGACCATAATGTAGATGAAGTATATGATATTAATTTAATTAAAAATTTAGATGATTTTTTTAGTGAAGAAAGCAATATTATATTCACAGACTTTGTTAATTTAAGACTATTAATTGATGATATGCCATTAAGTAAAAATGATAAATCAGATTTGATGTTAGAAATAATTAGATTAAACGATAAACGATTTAAATCAGGGTCTTATTCTGTCCCAGTAAATAAAGAAGCTATTTTAGAAACTGAACAGAAAGGTTTTATAGGGACTATATTAAAAGATTTAGTTAGGTTTAATGTTGTTGATTGTTTTGATGAGTTAAATTTACCTTTTTATAAGAAGCTTACTAAGAAAGTTAATAAGATAAAAGAAGAAAGTCCATTTGATGTATCTTCAATTGAAAATGCATGTGATACTATCATGTCTTTAGTTTCTAATGCAGATATTTTAGATGATGATGTTAAGGAAAAACTTGAATCTTCTTTAGAACAATTATCTTGTTCATATGTTTATAAAACACTTGCATCAAGAGAAATAAAGGCGGCAAAACAGCAAACTTTAGTAGAAGAAAGGCAAGAAAAAAAGGAACAAGAAAAAGTTCAAGAAGTTCCTGTTGCTCCAAAGAAGAAAATGCTTTCTAAGAAAGAGACAAATAAGATTTTAAGAAAAGTAAAAGAAGTATACGACTTTGATACGACAGAATGTAAAAAGTTTTTAACTATGGATGAGATAATAAATATTGTTGCCTCTTTAATGAAAATAAATGCCAGCAGTGAGACTATAAGTGAATTTATATATTCAGCAGAAAAAATGTTGAGACAAAATCCAATTGCTGCTTACTATGAACTATTGGATAAAGTTAAGACAACTATTACATCAGATATTCCACTTTCTTATGTTGATGAAATAGAATTACTTATTGAAGAACTTTATAAAAATGCAAGTGATGAAGAAAAATGTATTAGCATTATTGATGATATTAATGAATATGTTAAAATTCTTAATTATTCTTTAGGAGAAGATTATTCTTATGAACTTAATAAAGCAAAAAAATTAGTGGAGGGTATTCATGAAAAAACAAGCACAAATGGTTTGTAATTATTATGTGTTAGCAATAAGATTAAAAGATGTAATTAGAAAAGGCTATATAAATGCTTGTGTAACAAAAGAAAGAATGGAATCTGTTGCTGAGCATGTTTATGCAACTTTAAATCTTGCAATTGCTGTTTATTATGCATATAAACCAAAGAATATAGATCTATCTAGGGTTTTATTTATGATTGCTATTCATGAAACTGAAGAAATAGCGATAGGCGATATTGCTATGACAGATTCAAATTATGTTGAAGCTAGAAAGAACTCTCGTGAAGAAGTAATAAAAGTACTTGCGAGTTTAAAAGACGATGGAACGCTTTTAAAGTTAATTGATGAATTTGATTCTGCTAGTACAGATGATGCTAAATTCGCTTTTCTATGTGATAAACTTGAATGTGATTTATTCGTTAAAGCTCTAAGTGAAAAAGGAATGTTTGATATAGAGGAACTAAAAAAACGTGACAATGCTTTTTCAAGTAGAATAAAAACAGGCAAGGAGAGTCTTGCTGAGTTATGGTTTCCAGGAGATAAAGAAAAGTTCATCCATGATGATATATTCAAAGAGATATTTGAATATGCAGAGAATAATGATATTTTATAATATAAAAAAATAAATAGGAGGGGTTATGGAAATACTAGTTATATATGTTTTAACTTTGCTTTTAACTGGTGTAATTAAATTTGGCTATAAAATGAATGTAATTAAATATTTAGCTGATATCGGTTATAAATTAGATGACTATTATAGTTTTACGAAGTTTAAACTTATTGATTTTGTTTTGGGAGTAAATGTAATAAATGCCTTAAAGAAATTAGTAAACCCAAACTTTAGTCAGATTAAAAATAGTCGTGATGTTGTTAAAATGACAGATGATGAAGTATTTGGTTATAGATTAAATCCAGATTTAATAGCTGCATTTTGTTTAAATACAAGGTGTGAGATAACAAATGCAGATGATGCATTAAAAAATAAAAAAGAAAAACAAATAACAATAAATGATACAAATAAGATAGTTTACTATACAAATTGTATAGATAAGACTAAAAAGTATGTTATACTTTCTGTGCAAGGTGAATTACTTAGTTCATTAGACTATGATGAACAAGTTTCAATTGTTAGTGATTATTATTCATATGTTGAGTCCTCTTTAAAAAAATATATTGATGAATTTTATGGAGGAGACGCATCTTTACTTGATGATAAAGTATTAACAGGTGAATTTGATTATGTAGATTTTAAAGATAAAATTTCAAAAGAGTACGGAAAGTGTGTTGAGAAAAAATTAAAAAAATAGAAATAGGGTGTAATAATGAAAAAGAATAAAGATAATGAAAAAAATCTAGATAAAATTAAGTTTCGTAATCTATTTAAATATCTTAAATATTCTTATAAGTACGCCAAAGAAGAAAAGTTTTATTTATTTCTAGTATTAGTAGCTAATATAATGCTTACAGTTATATCAATAGCTGTTCCGATATTTAGTGCTAAACAAATAGTTGCTTTAACTAACAGTGAATGGACTAAATTACTTATTGTAATTGTAACTATATTTGTACTTGAAATATCAAGAAATACTGGAAGACTTATATATATGATTTCTTGGAATAAGTATTTTTACAGTGTAAAAAAGAATATTCAACTTGATTTAGCAGAAGAAATACTTAAAATTACACAAGATGATTTAAATAATAATTCTAGTGGTGTATTTATTGAAAGATTAAATAATGATACAGAAAAACTAACGGATATATTTATTGATTTACTTGATTGGATATCTGATATAGTCGGAGGGTTAGGTGTATTTATTAGTATATTCTTTATAAATAAGATAATATTCTTAATTTATTTAGCATTTATACTTATACTTTTCTTCTTACAAAAGAGAACTCAAGATATAGTAATGAAGAAAAGAAAAGTACATATTAAGAATAGAGAAAAAGTTAATGGGTTTACTTCAGAGATAATAAGAGGTGCAAAAGATATTAAAATACTTAATGCTGAAAAGTCATTTTTAGTACATGCCTCATCTATTATGGATACATTAAAACAATCTGGTAATGATTTAAATGGTACACGTGCTAAATTAAATTTTTTAAATGGGGATGTACGTGATATTTTAGATTTACTTGTAAGTGCATTCGGAGTATATTTCATAATACAAGGAAAGCTATCAGTTTCTGCTATGTTAATTATTTATAATTACTCACCTAAGATAATGAATTTATCTTCTTATTTTGAAAGATTAATTGAATGTATTAGTGAGTTTAATTTATCAGCTAGTAGAATATTTGGTATTTTAGTAGAAGAAGAGTTCCATAAGGAAAAATTTGGAACAAAGCATGTTAGAAAGTTAAATGGTAATATCGTGTTTGATAAAGTTAACTTCTCATATGATAAAGACAATGTTGTACTTAAGAATATGAGTTTTGAAGTTGAAGCTAACAAGACAGTTGCATTTGTAGGTAAAAGTGGAGCTGGAAAATCAACAATATTTAATTTAATTAGTAAGCTATATGATCCTGAATCAGGTAGTATATTTTTAGACAGTTATGATATTAAAGATTTAGATCGTGATTCAATAAGAGGTAATTTATCAATTATTTCACAAAATCCATATATTTATAACATGTCAATAAAAGAGAACTTACAAGTTATAAAGAAAAACGCTACTAAAAAAGAAATAGAAGAAGCTTGTAAGATGGCATGTCTACATGACTTTATTATGACTTTAAAAGATGGTTATGATACTGTTGTAGGTGAAGGTGGAGTAACACTTTCTGGTGGACAAAAACAAAGACTTGCAATTGCAAGAGCATTCTTACTTAAAACTAAAATCATTTTATTTGATGAAGCTACTTCTGCTTTAGACAATGAAACTCAAAAAGAAATAACTAAAGCTATTGAAAACATGAAGGGAGACTATACAGTATTAATCATTGCTCATAGACTTTCAACTGTTCAAAATGCTGATAAGATATTTGTAATTGATAATGGTAAAGTAGTTGATTCAGGTAAGAAAAATTATTTACTTAAGAATTGCAAGGTATTTAAACGTTTATACGAAACTGAACTTGAAGATGAAAATTAAAACACGAATTAGTTCGTGTTTTTTATATGTTAAATATTTATATAATTATGATATAATGGTATTAGAATAGAGGGATACTTAATGAATGAAAAAGCTTTAATTGAACAAGTATTAAGAATAATTAATTCAAACTATAGTAATATTTATGCTATTGATATTGAGTCTGATAAAGTATATATTTTTGATTTTACTGTTGCTAATTCATTAGTTATAAAAGAGACTTTAACATATACAGATTTTATTGATGTTGCTACAAAATTTATTCATAAAGATGAAGTAGGAGATTACTTTAATGCTCTTTCATTAAATAAACTTGTTGAGGCAGCAATTAAAGGTAGTAATGAAACTAAGGTTAAGTATCGTAAACTATGTGAGACTGGTGAATATCGTTGGTTTGTTAACATTATTAATTATTTACCATTTGAAGGTAGAAAATTAATTTTTATGATGAGTGAAGATATTAATGAAAGACTAGTTGATTCCGAAGAAGAAAGAATAAAGCTAGAAAGTGAAGTAGTTAACTATAAGACAAGAATAGAAAGTGAAAACCAATCTATTAGTGATGCTATTGTTAAAATCAATGAAGTTTTAGACAATACAGAAGATTCAAGTGTTTTAAGAAGTGCAAATACAAAAGAATATATTAATTCAATATTCAACAGTGTCAGTGTTAACCATCCAGAACTTAATAAAGCTATTGTAAATAAAGTTGCTTCTACTAGCAATTATATTAAACCAAGTATCTTGATTGTTGATGATTCATCAATTATAAGAAATTCTTTAAAGAGAATATTTGATAAAGACTATAATATTATTATGGCTAAAGATGGAAATGAAGCTATAGATTTAATTACACATAATATATTATCTAAAGATAATGTTGATAAACAAAATATTGTAGGTATTTTACTTGACTTAATTATGCCGGTATGTGATGGATTTAAAGTGTTAGATTTCTTAAAGAGTTATAATTTGCTTGCAAGAATTCCTGTTGCGATTATTTCAGGTGATGAAACCCGTGAAACGAGAAAAAAAGTATATACATATGATATAGTTGATATGCTTGAAAAACCATTTAATACAGAGTTTATTCGTACAAGAATTAATAAAATAATAAGTTTATATTTATCTAGTAACAATTTACAATCACTTTTAGTTAGTAAAAGAAAAGATATAACTGGTGTTGAAAGTGATCTTAAAATAATTGTTGAAAAAATTGTTGGCAATATTACAACTAATGCTTATTCAACAAGATTAAAGAAAATTGCTAGTATGATGGTAGAAGAAATACAAAGATTATTTCCAAACTATAATATTGATGCTAGACTTAAAGATGCGATAATTGATGCTATACCCCTATATAATATAGGCGCAATCGCTATTAGAGATGACGAAGTAGTAACTCGTAATAGTTTAAAAAAAGAAATAGACTATGGTTTAAAAATTGCGTCATTTGTTATAAATGACAAATATACTTTAGATGTTGCTAATAATATTATTAAGTATAGCTGTGAGATGTTTAATGGAAGTGGATATCCTGATGGTATTAAGGGAGAAGAAATACCAATAGAAGCTGCCATAACTAACTTAATAGTTAGATTATGTAGTAAGGGTAAAATCACACCAAATATAATTAAAACAATAACTGAGGAAGAAAAACATAAATATAATCCTGATTTAATTGTAGTTTTAAATAACTTAAAAAAGGATATAAAAAAGATTTAACTATACGTAAAGGTTACGGATTAATTTAGTTTTATAAATTAGAGTATGTTATACTTATATTATGATAGGAGAAGATTGTTATGAGTAAAAAAGGAATTATACAGAATGCTATCGTTATAGTTTTAGGTCTTGCTATTATAGCAATGTCTGTTGGATATGCAGCTTTTGATACTAGTTTAAAAATAGAAGGAACAACTACTTTTGAAAGTGGAAGCTGGGATGTTCATTTAGAGAACCCAGTTAAAACTATTAATAGTACGATTGGTAGTGCTGCAGTTGTTAGTGCACCTACTGTAAATCAAGCAGGAACAGAAGTTGGTTTTGTTGTTAATATGCATGCAGGAGATGTTTATGAATTTACTGTTGACGTTAAGAATGCAGGTACATTTGATGCAAAACTTGCAAACTATAATTTAGTAGCTACACAAGATGGAATAAATGTACCAATTGAAGAATTATCTAATGCAAGTGTTGATTCTAAGCTTACTTATCAAGTAATTGATTCTAAGATTGGAGAGGCATTAAATAAAAGCGCAATAAGTACTAAGACTATTAGAATTACTGCTAATGGAGATGAATTTACAGAAGTATCAAAATATGAGTTTAAATTTAATATGACTTATGTACAAAATAATCAAAAATAGCCATTACATTTTGTAGTGGAATTTTCTAATTATGAGGTGATCATATGAAAAAGAATAAAAAGGAAATTTCTAATTCTATTGTCTATCTAGTTTTAGTAATTATTATATTTATATTTGGAGTATCTGCACAAGTACTTACAAATATAAAACTTGATGGAGAGATTACTGCTGGAATTGAATATACAGAAAAGTCTTCTTTAAATTATCGGGTATACTACTCAGAAAATCCTTTTTATACGGATGAATATATAACTGAAGGTAAGACTTATGTTCAAGAATATGTCGATAAAATTGTAGCTGATTTTTCATATGATGTAGGATACACAGATAAGTTAACTAAAGGTGAATATGAATATTATGTTCAAGCTAAATTAATTGCTTATACTCCGGGTGATGAAGATGATGATTTATGGACAAAAGAGTATCGATTAACTGATGTTGAAACAGCTAGTATAATGAAAGACTCTAGTTATGCGATTAAAAAAAGTGTTGATATAGATTATCATATGTTTAAAAATGATTTTGATACTTATCGTATAACTACAGGTGTTAATGCAAATGCTAAGTTAATTGTTGAGCTTATAGTTAATAATCATGGAGAATATCCAGATTTAGATGCTTTTGATTATTCATCGTCTGTTAAGATGGAATTTCCTTTAGGAGATACAACTTTTAAGATAAAAACTACTACAACAGATGAAGAAGATAAACATAGAATAGTTAAGTTTAGTGAAGAAGATCATGAAAAGTTATATATGAAAGTTATTGTAATATTGCTATGGATTTTAGCTATATTTACAACAGTTGTTCTTATTATTGTTGTAAGTTTTAATAGAAAGAAAATATCTTATTATGAAAGAATACTTAGAAAAATATTAATAACTCATGATTCTGTTATTGTTAATGTTGAAAAATTACCTTCACTTAGTGGTAAAAGTATTGTAGATGTTACTTCATTTGATGAATTGTTAGATGCTCAAGGAGAGGTAAGGCTACCAATTAACTTTAAAGAAGATAGGAAAAAACATATATCAAAGTTTGTGCTTGTTCATGATGATTTAGCTTGGGTATATACACTAGATGAAAAAAGATTAGAAGATGCGAATTAATCGTGTCTTTTTTTTGTTTTGTTCTTGTGATAAAATTAGGGGGTGAGGTGGTAGTGTGGCATCATTTACGACTCGTATAAAAGATGAAATAACAAAAATTGAAACTGAGAAGTGTGAATCACTAGCTGAAGCATGTTCATATATATATTTTAATGGTATGATTACACCAACTACTATTACGCTTTATATTGAAAATAACTCTGTTGCAAGGAGAATGTTTAATCTAATAAAAAGACTTTATGGAATAAATATTAAACTTACAACAAGAACACAAAAAAGATTTAATGTTAAAACAATTTATATTTTAGAATTGAATCAGAAAATTGATATAATTAGAAAAGATATAGAAGATTCTTTAAATCATATTGATGAGTATTCAGATCCAGAGAAGGCTTCATTCTTAAAAGGTG
The DNA here is from genome assembly GCA_964458035.1 of uncultured Muribaculaceae bacterium. Lineage (GTDB taxonomy): Bacteria > Bacillota_I > Bacilli_A > RF39 > UBA660 > CAG-582. Next base: position 23,494 of record CAYWFZ010000023.1, read on the forward strand.
TATTTTTATCGTCAGGCTCAATTAATGATCCATCAAAGAGTAAGTATCATTTAGAAATACTTGTAACATTTGAAAATGATGCTTTACTTATAAAGAAGTTATTAGCAGATCTTAATTTCTCAAGTAAATGTTTAAAAAGAGATAAAGGTTATATGGTTTATTTAAAGCAAGCTGAAGAGATAAGTGACTTTATTAAGTTACTTGGTGCTATTAATGCATTATTTTATTTTGAAGATATCAGAATTTATAGAGATCATAAGAATATGGTTAATAGACTTAATAACTGTGAAATAGCAAATGAAGTTAAGTCTTTAAAAACATGTAATGAACAGATTGCTAATATTAATTATTTAAAAGAACATGATTTACTCACTTTACTTGATGAAAAGAACAATTTGGTGATTGAATATAGATTAAAATATCCAGAAACTACTTTAGCAGAACTTGCAGAAATCATCAGCATGGAAACAGATATGAAAATCACTAAATCAGGTATAAATCATCATTTTCGAAAGATAAAAGATTTAGTTGAAAAAAGTAAGAACAGTGAAAAAAAATGATCGTGTAAATTGCTTGTCTAGTTTCTGCTTTATTTACGTAATCAAATTGTCAATACTATAATATAATGATAACATTTACTTATGAAGGTGAGATTTTTATGAGAAAGATGTTATTATTTTTTGTCGTACTTGTCGTTTCGTGTTTTTCAATTGATGTTAATGCAGGTATGATTACAAAAGAATGGGCAGTTAAACAAGGTGGCTCTTGGTGGGATGCTATAAATTGGTCACATACAACAGAAGTAAGCGATGGTTATATAACTGCTACTTTAGATGATGAGGGTTACGGAATAATGCGTAAATACTCTAAGGATGGGAAACTGCTTTGGGAAACGGAAAATTATTATGGATACTTCTATGGTGGTTTTGAAATTTATAAAGATCATATATATACTCTAGTGTATGATGTTAGATATGGTATTTATTTATATAAGTATGATATGAATGGAAAATATGTTGATGCTGTTGGTATTTATACTATATCATTAGATGAAAATCCCTATATCTATGCTGGCGAATTGTTTTTAGTAGATGATGCTTATTTTACAATTTATTATGCTAATGGTGACAGATATGGAACTTATCCTGAATACTTTTTCTTTGTTGATGCAAATACTTTTGAATATGACGGATATGAAGATCCTTATGATTTAAGTGAGGATTATGTTGAGGAAATCACTAATGGCAACATGGACTATTTATCTTTGGATTATATATATGATATATATGAAGAAAACGGATATAATTCATATTTTTATCAAACTTTACGTGATGAGAATTATAAATATTTTATAGGTACTCTATATAATGATACTGACGCAATTGGTGTTATTGTTAAAACAGATATGAAGTACAATATAGTGTCTGTAGTGAAGAGTGATAAAAAGAATGAAGTATATTATGATGCAGCAATGGTTGGAAATGGATCATTTATAGTTAGTTCTTATACTACTGAATGGCAGGAAAAATATCCTAATGGAATGACTTCATATATAAAAGTTTTTGATGAGAATTTGAAAGAAACTGAAAAACATAATATAAGTGAAGAATTGGGTGTTAAATATACTGATGTAATTTGTTTAAGTAACTTAACTGATTCGTTTTTACTTCAAGTTATAGGCGGAACAGATAAAGATATTAATTCATATTTTCTAAAATACACAAAACCTTATGCAATAGAAAAGAAGATTAGTAATGGTGGTTCTGTTGTAATAAATGAAAATGCTTTATTTGGTGAACTTGTAACATTCAGTGTAACACCTATGGAAGGTTATATGGTTAAAAATATCAAAATAACTGATATGGAAGGCAATGTAATTGATCATGATAATTATACATTTGTAATGCCAGCTTCTAATGTTAATATTGATGTTGAGTTTGTACCAGTACTAAAGGAAAATCCTAAAACTGGAATTGTTAGTTATACTTTGATAGGAACTTTAATACTTTTAGTTGGAGTTTGTATTTATAAGCATTCTCGTAAATTTAAAGTTTTTAGATAATTAAAAAAAGCGTGATAAATAGTCATGCTTTTTTTGTATATAATCTGTTAATTTAATGTTAATAAAATACTAGATATTGCTTGATTTTTAAAATGAATGATAAAATTATATTAGAGTAGAAGTAAATATTTGAAGGAGTGAAATTTATGAAGAATAAAAAGTTAATGTTATTAATAGTATTATTAACTATAGGTTTTGC
>CAYWFZ010000024.1:0-25257 GCA_964458035.1 uncultured Muribaculaceae bacterium
CATATTCTCCTCCTTCCTAAGAAGTTTTCTTTTACTTCTATATATTTATTACCGAAAAAAATCTGTTTTACTTCTAAATATATAATTATTGCACACAAAAACACGAGTGGCACTCGTGTTAATTCCCCTAAAAAATTTAGCAGTCTAGAAATATCCATTATTTATTTCTGGGGTTTAATTTAACTCACCTACTTCCCAAGTAAGTATAACAAGTCATCCCCCCTTTTGTAACGGACTTAAATAGTCACATAGATAGTTAATTATAATAAAGGTTCTTTTTCTAATAATGTATGATTCTTTATAAAGTAATGTTTTTTACACAAATTTGTAAGAATTGTTTTTTTGGAAACTAAAATATAAGTTTTATCTTTAAAGTGTTTCTTTAGAATTGAGGCAACTAGTTTTTCTGATTCGGTATCTAGGGAACTAGTAGGCTCATCGAAAAAGTATATGTCTTTATCGCTTATTATGGCTCTTATAATATTAATTTTCTCGGCAATTTCTTTAGATAATGACGGTGAAAGTATTTCATCTAGACCAGATTCCAAAGTAGAGTACCATTCAGTTAACCCTATTTCATCAAGTAGTTCTAATAATTCTTCATCAAGTATTACATTTGAAAACTTTAAATTATCTCTTAAAGATACACTAAAAATTGTTGCATCACTTGAGTAGTATGCGTCAACTATTTCATTAGTACTATTTCCATCAAATAAAATATCTCCTTCGTCTAATTTAAATATTCCACTTAATATATTTAATACTGTTGACTTTCCTTGACCTGATGCACCCATGATACTTATGTGATCCTTTTTTATTAATTCAAATGAAGGTATTTTAATATCCTCAGTTGTATCATTATAATTTACTACACCATTTTTTATATTAATTTTCTTCCATTTAGTATTTACCTTTGGTTCATAATCATTTTTAAATATACTATCAAGCATTACTTTATTTTTAGAAGATGCAAACATATTTTTTATAGCAGGATTTATTTTATAAAGTAAATCTTGTAGTTTTAATATTATTATAATAAAGAATATAATAAGTCCTAGTCTCGTAATTGTATTATGAACGAATATAAATGAAGAGATTAGAATAACACTTATTAGAACAAATATAGCGTTAGTAAATTTCAAATCACTTGAGGTATCACTGTTTTTTAAAATACATATATCATTTTCTTTTGTTTTATCGAGCTTTTCTACACAGTAAGAAAATATATTTAACTTTCTAATTGGCATAATGTTATCAATGAATTCTTTTAATAAATCATTGTAGTTTGGAGCACTTACTTCTTCATTGGCACTGTTAAAATATGAATATATGAGTATTCCAACTAAAGAAAATAAAACAAGTATTCCAAATAATTTATTTAAATCAAGCAGTTTTATAAATAGAATAAATGATCCAATTATAGCTGGAATAATATATTCAAATATATCAGAGATAATTTTTGAATAATTATAAGATACTTCAAGTATTCTATTAGATAAATCTTCTTTATCAATTTTTTCTAAATCATCGTAACTTAAATTATTAATTTTCTTAAAATAATACATCTCAATTGAGTGTTTAAGATTATAGTAATTAGTATTGGCGCTTTTTTTATATAAATTTTTTAAGAACACTCTTATGCCATAAAGTATAAGTAATGAAATAACTAGAAGTATTAGCTTCGTATCGTCAATTGAATCACTTAGGAAAACATTAAATGCAACAGCAAAGAGAAACCAGCATATATATATGGAAACCTTATATAGTCCAGTTATTAACCATTCACTTTTATTTGTATTTTTAAGTAATTCTTTCATATCTACACTTCCTAATCAATTCTGTTCTTTTATTATACAATATATAAATAAAGAAAGTCTAGATAATTAATCTACATCAATAGAATCACAAATACATTCGCGATATTCTTTTATTTTTGTAAGTGGCTCAAGATGTGTTCTTGCTCCATAGTTCATAACAACAAAACGAGAGATCGAAGATGCTCTCATATAAGCGAGTGATATTACTTTTTCATTTATCTCGAATTTTGCATCAACTACAGTTCTAATAAATTCAGAAAAGAATGAATCACCAGCTCCAGATACGTCAACTTCAGTTACTGGGTCTTCAATAGTTTTTTCATAAACTACACCATCATAAACAATATCTGCACCCTTTTTACCTCTTGTAACGATTAAAATACGAGGATTTATCAATTCATAAAAATCAACTAAATCAAGTTTAAATTTATTTCTTAAACAATCATAAACTTTACCATTCATATTTATTATTTCAAATCTGTTTTTTAGTAAATTAACTATTTCATCTAAACTTAAATATAGTAGATTACCTAGATATCCAAGATCAAGAAAAACTTTATTGTTTACTTCATTTAATACTTCAATTACACCTTTATTTAAATTATCGACAATGATAAAATCATCTTCATTTATATTCTTTATGACTTCACTAGAATCATATAAGGAATTTCTATAGGATAAATTTCTTCCACACACTGGGCATGTAGATGAATAACCATCCTTATTTATAAAGAATGATTTAGTGCGAACATTTTCAATCTTTATATTTGATACATCTACACCTAAACGTTTTAATGAATTAATAGCAACCTTCCCTTGAGTATCACACCCAGCCACACCAAAAAATGCTGTATCATAATATTTAGATAAATTAGCAATTATATTAGCGTTAGTTTTACCACCACAAATGCCAATCACTAAGTCATTACTTAAATAATAATCTATATATAAATCTCCAAAACTTATAAAACGCATATTACATACTCCCTTTAAAATAGTATAAATTTTTTACAGCATCACGATCATATTTAATATTTCTTAAATCAACTTTTTTAGATTTTGATATATTAAGTAGGAGAACAATGCTTTGTAGCAAATAATAGAAATCATCTACTATTGTATCAGAAAATAAAGACTCCATTATGATATAATTTGCACTAGTTAGTTCTAATACTTTTTTTATAGTTGTATCCAAGTCACTACCATTGTATCCTAAATAAATACTTGAGGAATCATGTTTTTTATTTATGGTGCTTCTCCCATGGCAGTAAGAATATTTTTTATGTATTAAAGGTACAGAGATACCCGCTTCTACTAAAGTTGATGTTAGGAATTCTTCTGTACAAGATGTTTCAACACCAGAAAAGATATTTAGATAATTCCCTTTTAACTCTAAAAATAATGATTCGTCAATGGACGCAAATATTTCATCTAATATTATAGCAAAAATATCTCCTAAATAGTACTTTAGAATGATAGCACATGGAATAATTGTCGTTTCTATCGAGATAAAACTATTTTCACATGATATATCATAATGCAGTAATTCTTCATTTTTTATCTTTGTCTTTCTATTCGATAAAAGATACATTCTTTTATTATCATAAAACGAGGTTTTTACGCCATAGTTGGATCCACTATAGGATACAATAAAGATATTATCAAATAAATTAAGATTGGTATACTTTAAATCTCTTGCATCCTTTGTTTCAGAGATAATATTATTCTTTTTTTCTAACACACTCTTTAAAAACTTAGCAACTACCATACTTCCACCAGCAGCAGTAATAAGTGTATTTGTTTTTATATTAGCTAACCCTTCTGTTATTTTATCTATATTTTCTGTAGATTTTAAAATAAGATTTTTTAATTCATTTAAATTCATATTATATTCACCTAATTAAATTGTATTATTAGATTAGGTAATATTTGGTCTATATAGAATAAATTGACAAAAAAAATTAAAATAACTATAATAGTGATATTTATATTGAAGGGGTGCTCTATGGAAAAATATTCTTTTTTACAAACTATGGATATTGAAGAATTAATAGCCTTAAAAAATGCTACAACAGATGAAAAATTAAAAATAAAGATACAAGAGGTTTTAGGTAGTAATAATTACTTTTCAAGAAATAGTTATAGCAGTGATCGATTTAGATATATAGATTCATCACTTGATGATAAGTATAAAAAACTTATTTATGATTTGAAAATATCTAATCTCACTTTTTTTGAAGATTTAGTTTGTACAGGTGTTGGTAATAATGCTGGATATCAAACTTCAATTTCCGATTTGGATGAAATAAGTTTAGTATATGGTTGCCCTCGCGTTTTAGAAGAACTTAATAAACTTGGAGTCGATAGATTTTGGAAATATCGCAATATATGCCAACTTGGTTATATTTCATCTAGGACATCTTTAGAGGAGTTAAAAGTGGCTAGAGAAATAAAAGATAATAGCGCAATTAATGAAATAAAAGAAGAAGCAAAATACTTAAGATACTTGGAAATGTTTTTCACTAGCGAAGAAAATAAAGCTTTATATGAAGGAGCTTATAATAGCTACATGTACATTAAGGATTATCTTTATAGGTTGTTAGCATATAATAATGATATATCTATACAAAGCATTTTAAATGAACAAAAAGAAAAAATAATAATTACAAGGGAGTATATACAAGAGATATGTAAACACCTATTAAATTTAAGAACTAGAATTACAGATAGTAGATTATCAGCTTTTAATAATAAGGTCAGATTTGTTGCAAAAAGAAAGCCAGATAATTTTACTGATCATCAAAACCAATTTGTTGATCTAGTAGCTTTTGGAACAACAAAAGATAATTTAAAAAGTAAAGATTTTTCGGATATAGAGAGATTGATTTACATTCCTAGAAAGAAAATATAAAAAGTAAAGAATTTATCTTTACTTTTTTGTTTGTTTTACGATTGCATAGTTGCTAAAATCTAACTTATTTAAGAAGTGTTCAAAATCATTTATAGAGAATTCTTCTATATCGGATATCTTATCAACATCTAAATAATCAAACATTAAGACGTTATCTAGAAATGCGCGGCCAGAAGTGTATACTCTACCATCTCTAACAATCATATTTATTAAAGTCTCTTTTTTCCATAATTCAAACATTTCTTTATCAGCATATTTATTCTTAATTACATCAAAAACGATTTTCTTGAATCTTTTTAGATTAGTTCCATACATTCCTATATCAACGAAACAAATATCTTTTACAAAATATGAAGTTCCTGTAGAAATACTATAATATGTATCTTTACTCTTAGATAATGTTTGATAGGCATTAGATGAATCATTAAAATTATACTGTAAAAAATGCGATAAATAGAATGTTGATTTTACTCTTTCCTTTGGTGTTAAGTTCTTTAAGTCTAATTTGAATGTTATATTTATTAGTTCATCAACATCCGGGTCAACTACGTGTCCTTTTTTGTGTTTTACTTTAGCTATTTCCTTTTTATCTAATACCTCATACTCATATGATGGACGTTTTATATCAGCATATATTTTCTCAATAGTTTTTATAATTTTTTTAGAATCAAAGTTACCAGCAATAAAAATAGTCTGATTTTCTGGTTGGTAAAATAAGTTGTGTATTTCTTCTAAATCTTTTACACCTATTCTTTGTACATCTAATTCATCTCCAGTAGTTTCACGATGATGCATGTAATAATAAGAACATTCATTCATTTTTTTACTGAATTTAGAATAAGGACGATCTTTAGTTCTCTTTATTTCTTCAATAATAGGCAATTTTGTAGTTGCCAATTTCTTTTCGTCAAATTTAGGTATGTTAACTATTTTAATGAGTTCTTCTAGGTGACGTTCAAACTCATATACTGTATCGATATAAAAGCAAGTTTTAGAACCACTTGTAGTTGCATTAAAATCCACATATTCCTCTTTTAAATACTCAAACATGTTGCCATATAGATTATTTTCAACTAAATAATGTTCCATTAAATGAGCAAGTCCAGGTGTTATTGTTTTCTTCTTATTATTGTATTTATATTTTTCTACTGAACCACCAAAAGAAACTATCACTTCAGCGTATGTTTGATTTTTACTTTTATCTTCTGCTAGGACTAATCTCACTTTATTTGGTAGCAATAATGTGTTATATTTAATCATTTTATTCACCTCTAAAGAACATTTCATTAGTTAATTTAAGTTTGTCAATAAACTCAATTAATTTTTCTGCTTTAACAGATTTTGTTCTTTCTAATAATTCTTCTGTTGTTCTAATTCCTAAATCGCGATTGATTGTATCATTAAGTAATTTTCCTTGACCATCACTTTCTTTAAGTAAGTCAACTTCTAAACCTTTTATTAATTTATTTAAGCATTTATTTAAATACTCTTTATTCTTTAAGTTCTTAAATACTGATGAAACAATGCGTTTAGTTTCCTTGTATTTATCACGAGGAATAAAGGCAATTATTACAAACATACCTCTAGAAGAAAAAGATGATACTCTAACATCATATACTAAATTATTTTTTACTCTTAAAGCTTCAAAGATTAAATTATTTTCTGCACCTGTTAAAATATTAATTAATGTTGATAAATATTTTGTATCCGATTCTTTCATATCTACTTGGTATTCTAAAAATAGTTCTGATTGATTATATTTAGTATTTATCTCTTGATATGTTGGACTTTTCATTGGTAAAGCTTCAAAATAATTTGCAGTGAAACTTACTTCTTTTTCTTTTTGAGGAATGTATTTTTTAAATAGCCTTTTAGCATCACTTACACTTATATTTCCGTAGACATATGGTATAAAAGTGTTATCCAAAATATTTTCTTTATAGAATTTGTAAAGAGAAGAAGGTGTTATACTTTCTAAAACTTTTCCCGTTTTTTCATAAGAATTTCCCAATTTACCTTCTGGGTCAATGAAATCATAAAACTGATTTGAATTTGATGAATATATATTATCAAGTGATCTTTTATAATTTTTATATAGGAATTCTTTTTCATAGTTAAACTTCTCTTCATTAAAAGAAGAACCATCCAAATATGGATTAATTAAAGCATCTATAGCAAATTTAAATGAAGATTCAATGTTAAATTTCTTTATTAGATTTTCTCTTGGCATACCAAAAGCAAAGATTAGATAAGTATTATTAACAATTGATAATTCTCTTAAACTTATACCAAGAATAGTATGTTTAAGCATTTCTTTATTAAAGTCTCTCGTTTCCGTATATTTTTTACTCGAAGATGTCATAAATAGATTTAACAATTTAATATAGTGAACATTATCATTGTTATATTTTATTGGATATACTAATCTAAATTCTAATGTATCTATTATATTTGTCTTTATAACATGTACGTCTGTTGTTAATTTAATTCTTTTCATAAACTCTACTCCTTATTCAAAACTCTCATTGGTTATTTTTAATTCTTCTATACGTTTTAATTCGAATAGTCTTAAATCGCTTCTTAGTTCACAGTAAGCTGATACTGCCCAGCCATTTGAGGTATAAAACATATCATAGGGGTGAATTACTCTTTTAGTTTTACCTTTAGTATAAGATAGATATGTAATACTCACCTTTTTACCTTCTTTTATAGCACGTGTAAGACTATTATATGATGCTTTTGATTCATCAGTTAGAAGGACCTCATCACTTTCAATGGATAAACCTCTTATCTTATCAGCTATATTTTGTATTCTTTCTCTTTCAGATTCTGATACATCTAAGTTAATTAAAAACTCATAATCGTCAGATTTAAATTTTCTATTTGGAAGTTTTACTCTTCTATTTAGGATATAGCCACCGAATGGACCATATATTGTATCAATGTAAAATCCACATTTTTCTAAATCTTCTTTGTATGAACGAATCATTCTTGGGGTTACTTCTAAAATGGAAGCAAGCTCATTTACTGAATACTTTTTCCCCGTATTTAATAGTTCTATCATCGTGATTATATTACTCAGCTTACTCAAATTAATCACCTTGAAGTAATTATAACATAATTAAGACAAAAGTTCACTTTATGTGAACTTTATTTATGGTAGTAACTTTTTTTCTTCTTCTGTTGCATTATAATCATAACTATAAATTGGATATGGATTTATAAATTTTAAATCTATATCATCTAAATTTGGTTTTTTATTTATACTGACAACGGTAATAAATTTTAGTTCTTTTGTATCGGGGTCTATCATAGTCGTATCTATGCCAGGAAATTCTTTAGTTACTAAATTACCATCAATGTTATAGAATAGTTCTGAAAGTACTCCCTCTTCAAATCCACGTGGAGCTTCATAATAATAAAGTGTTACTCCATCTAATTCTCTTTCTTTTAACTCTAATGGTTCACTTACTAGTGTTGATATAAGTGAATCAGTTATCGTGATAGGTTTTTCCCACCAGTTAAAACTAGCTTCTTCATTAATTACTCTAGATATTCCTAAATCATTGTTTGCAAGTATCTTATCTATTTCTTTAAAGTATTCATCATAATCAACATTAAAGTAGTAATTTTCCCTAACAACACTCGCGATTTCTGAAGCCTTATCAGCAGGTAACTCTCTTAATTCTTCGGAAGACATGTATTCGCCGTTTTCAAAATAATAATTATTTATTTCTTGTCCTTTTACAAGATTACGCAAAGATTCATAACGCAAGAAATCTAACATATCTATTCCATCTTCATTTAATCTTTCCTTAAATATATCAAAGTATCTATTTAGAGCATATTCATTTCTATTAAATAAACGTATTAGGAAATCAGCAAAATCGTCAGATGAATCAAAGTAATTGCCTAAATCTTTATAAAGTTCACATCTTATTTCTTCAGCATTAGTTGTATTTTCTAACGTACAATCAGATGAAAGAAGAAAACTTATTAACTCCATAGCATTTCTTGTATATGTTGAATCTTTACTTCTTACATACGCTTCATCAATATAGGCATTAGCAACTAAATATTTTAATTCCCATAGTTCTATATCTTTAGAATATAAATATTTAATATCAAAATCAAATGTTACTTTCCCCTTTATAGCATCATTTAATGAAAGTGATACTTTATCACCAAGTAAATTTCTTGTTATGTTTATATCATCATAGCCAAAATAAATACTTCTTCGCATCATTCTTCCGTAGAATGAACGTGCAAATGTTGCATCACTTTTGTATTTAGCTAGTATTATATTTTTCATTGATTCATTTATTTTATTTTCTAAATCTTCTTTTTCACCAACAAGAAAACAGTGAGCTGACTTATGCATGTAATATTCATCAAATAAAGTTATAAGGTTTAAAACATCATCTTCTTTAGCTCCTGTACTATCAACTATAACATTCTTTAAATCATCTATATTTCTTGAAAATAATGCTTTATAAAATGATTTATTATCGTTTATAAGGCACATAAGAGTATTAATATTCTTATAAATATTATCATCTAAATCTACTGCTTGAGTAAGTTCTTCATATAAAAATTCCGTGTTAAAGGCAGCATAGATACCTACTCCTTTATCTCCCTCTTTACATAAGATTTTCTGCATTGACTTTACTAGAGAGTCATAATCGTATCTATCTATTTCTTCTACAGATGTTACCATTTCTTTAAATTCTTTATATTGTTTTTTTGACATATAATTAATAAAATGATTTAAATATAAATTATAAAATTTACCATAGAATTCTTCATTTGTCTCATTTAAAAATTCATCTTGATAAAAGTCTGATGAATCAAGCATTTCTTCAATGGCAGAAGTCGCTTCATCTCTTGTAATAGCTCCACAGCCTGTTGTTGCTAGTGATATAGCAATTAATATACTACCAAGTTGTTTTTTCTTTTTTAAATTCATGTCTTTAACCTCCAACTCTTCTTATTATATAATTATTAATAAATTATAACAAGAAAAAAGAGATTTATTAATCTCTCATTATCATTTATTATTTATAACTAATTCGTCATAACCTGTATTAGAATCAAACTCTCTTGTGAATGTATAGTTAGGTAATTCAAGAATAACAAGTTCACATGTTGTATTAATGGTGGTTCCATCACTTAAGTGTCCTCCAACAGTATTACCTTCTTCATCTGATAAAGATATGTGTATGTGTAAACCATCTTTAGATATGGTCCCGGTTATACTTACAATTTCATAATCTTTATCTTCATCTAAGAAAGATACAGCTTTGGCTAATCGAATATGAGCATGTTTTACACATCCTACTCCAGATAAAACACATCCAGCTTCAATATTGTGTTCCTTTGCATATTCCTTTATTGCTTTTTTTAAATCATCATTTTCTTTTAATCTTATTGCATGATACATATGTTATTCCTCCTCTATTATATAACTTAATTATAACATAAATATGCTTATTTATTTTTTACTTAGTTGTTTTAAAGTGACACTAATGTCTTCCTCTAATTTTAAAGATAGATCCGAATCAAGATTCTTTTCTATATTATCTAATTTCCTTATGATATATATTTTCCTTTGGCTGTTGGCATTTGAGTAATCACTTTTTAATAATTCTACTCCTCCATATTCTATAATTGTTTCTTCTCGATATATTCTTAATTCTCCTGGCAAATCATAATTATTTTGATGAAATGTAAATATGCATTTATTACTGATAACACAACTGGTATCACTTTCTAAAATATTGTTTAGTCTTTTCCCTAGATTTTCTTCAGTCCACTTCATAACTGTTAGAGCACCTCTTGGTCCAACTTCACTAACTAATCTAGTTAAAGCCGATTCATATATGTATTTATAATTTTTCATAATTGGCATAATGGATTTTTTAAATGATGCACTGTATTTTTGCCAACATATGAAAAGAGCTACTGTATATATCCATAAATTGATAATAATATTATTTCTAGTTAAATTAGGTGAGGAATTCCATCCATATGGAATATTTTTCATGTCATGATAGAAAAGATTAGGTAATTTAAATATTTCATTTGGAAGTATATTCTTATAAATATCAATAGGTAAATTGTCATATAAATCAAGTTGCCAACTGAATAAAATATCTTTAGACTTAATGTATTTATCATAAGTATTAATACAATATTCAGAAAATGGAATATTCAATTTAAAAGTTTTACTATTATAGAATTCAAATTCCGTATCTACTCCTGTTTTGCAGAATCTTAATAATGCTCTTTTTGATCCAAGCATGATAATAGGTCCTGAAAGAAAACCAGCAGTTCTTTCTTTGGGATAAGGATTAGATATCTCATCTTGTTTTGTCATAAATACTTTTTTATCTTTAGATACATATTCAACTAACTTTATAGTTATAATGCCATTAAATAACATATACTCATGTATATCGTATTCATTCCCATTATTAATTTTTGTTACAGTATGATATCCCTCTTGAAAGTTTTTCTCATTTATAAGATATGTTTTTAGTAAACGCACTGGAATGTCATTAATATCTTGATTTTCAACATATGATTTTAAACTATCCTTTGCATCACATAATGGTTTGCGTTCAACAAATCTTGGGAGATTATTTATATCATCGCCTAGAATGCTACTGTTTCTTGTATATTCAAATTCTGATACATCATGCATACTTATATTGCCTGCGCGATCAATTGATTTATAGATAGCGGGTTCATTTTGTTCATTATAGTAAACTGTGATTATTTGATATTCTTTTATTCTGTTCCTCAAATGCGAATCATCAACAATCAATCTTGATACGTCAAAGTCACCTCTAAGGTATTCTATTGGATTTTGTCTTGCTGATAAAAATTTACTAATTCGAACATTTTCACAGTTATTTAAGATAAATTGATTAATAAATTGATAGTCATCAATTGTTGATTCTTTTTCTGTATTGATAACATTCATATAGTATTTATTATTTCTTCTTAATATTCCAAGTAGTAGTATCACGTTGTCACATCCTCCTGTTTACTTCTCTTGATTTTATTTTATCATGCTTTTTTAGAAATTTCATTATAAAGATATTTTTATTCACCATGCGTAGATTCATTTCCTAAACTTGAGGTCACAAATTGTGACCTTAAACTATCGTTTTATATTTTTTTGCTTAATATTACGACACTTTCAACATGATAAGTTTTAGGAAACATGTTTAAAACATTGGCTTTTTCAACCTTGTATTCAGATAACTCAGATATATCTCTTGCTAAAGTCATTGGGTCACACGATACGTAGACGATAGTCTTAGGATTTATTCTTTTAATGTGTTCTAATGTTTCTTTATTAAGTCCGCTTCTTGGTGGATCAACTATAATTGTATCGAATTTTTGATTTATCTTATTTAATATTTTAGCTGTATCACCATCATAGAAGAAAGCATTCGAAACATTATTAATTTTAGCATTATGTTTTGCATCTACTATGGCATTTTTTACTTTTTCTATGCCATATATATTTTTAAAATTATCTTTTAGAGATAATCCAAGAGTTCCAACGCCACAATATAGATCTAGTAGATTTTTACCCTTAACATTATTTCTTAAAATTTTAAATATATTAGATGCCATATAATTATTAACTTGAAAAAAAGAGTCATAGGAAACTTTGAATTTCATATCATCAATATAATCATAAAAATAATTATCTTTATAGACACATTTATTATTTAAAATAATACCTGAAATATTTGAAGGTAAATTATCTTTATTAATTTCAATTTTTTCTTCTGTTGTTATTATTAGCAATAAATTATTTTCATAATTGGAACGTATTGTAATAGTTCCATTGTTTATTTTTATTATATTCTGATTTAAAAATTCATTAATAGAATTATTTGCAATCAGGCATTTAGATATTTCACATAACTTATGTGTTGACTCATTATAGAATCCCCATTTTCCATCTTCAATTTTAAGTGTTATTTTATTTCTATAAAAGAGTTCTTTATCATTTTTATTAATTTTTAAAGGAACATCTATGTTAGCATATTTTTTTAGTATTTCTTTTACTTTATTTTCTTTAAATTCATCTTCATATTCAATATTAATATGTTGTAGATTACATCCTCCACAGATATTATAGTATGGACACTTTGGTAGTACTCTATTTTTATTTTCATTAGATAGTTCTAGAACTTCTGCAGTATAAAACTTTTTATTTTCAGAAATTATATTTATTTTAACTTCCTCATCAGGTAAAGCATTATTTACAAATGTGATTAAACCATTGTAATAAGTTATTCCTCTACCCTTGTTATCTAATTTTTCTATTTTCATTATCTTTTATAATCGTATAGTTTTTTTACTTCTTTTATTGATAGTTCCCTATACTCTCCACTTTTCATATTATCTAGTTTTAAAAATCCATATTCTGTTCTAGTTAGTTTATCTACTAAATAGCCAAGTTCCATAAATACCCTTTTGATAATGTGATTTCTTCCTTCAACGATAGATATTTCAACAATGCATGTATCTTTTTTTAAATCAACATCTCTTACTTTAACTCTTGTAGGGATACATTTTATTCCATCAATTTTAACTCCATTTTTTAAAATCATTTGGTCTTTTGGTGTCATTACTTTATTTAATTTTGCAACATATGTTTTAGTAACACTTGATGATGGATGCATAAGAGTATTAGCAAGTTCACCATCATTAGTTAAGATAATTAAACCTGTAGTGTCATAGTCAAGTCTTCCAACGGGATAGATTCGTTTATCTGTCTCGATTAAATCAGTTATTTTTTTTCTATTATGTTCATCACTTACAGTTGATACATACCCTCTAGGTTTATTGAGTAAAAAGTATACTTTGTCTTCTTTTTCAATAGATTTTCCATCAACTATTATTGCATCATTATATGATGCTTTTGTTCCAAGTTCAGTAACTTTTTCTCCATTTACATAAACTAATCCATTTTTTATATATTCTTCGGCTTTTCTTCTTGAGCAGAAACCTGACTCAGCAATTATTTTTTGTAATCTTTCCATAAAAATCACCTGTATATTTATTTTATCATGTCATTCTCTTTTAGTATATGAAAAAAACACGAATAATTCGTGCTTTATGCTACTTGTACGCCCTTATAGACCTTTGATGGTTCAGTCTTAGTTGCAATCATTGCATCAACTAAACTTGAGGCATCAGCTGTATAGTTAAGTGTAATACTACCACTAGTTCCAGCATTTAAAAGCATTGACCAATATCCATCTTCTCCTGCATAGTTTGTACAATTAGTTCCTCTTATAGTTAGTGTTGTCTTTAAGTAAAAACACTCGGCAAATAAAGAATTCATGTTAGTTACTTTTGTTGTATCCCAGTTGCTTAAATCAAGAGATTGTAAGTTATTGCATGAAACGAATGTCGCACGCATTGTTGTTACATTTGATGTATTCCATTTTGAGACATCAATTACTTTAACTTTTCTTAAATATCCGAATATACTCGACATATCTGTTACTTTATCAGTAATCCAATTTGAGACATCTATGGCGTTAAGTTGTTCACAATATGCAAATATTCCATGCATGTCTGTTACATTTGATGTATTCCATTTGCTAACATCTAATTCTGTTACTGTTTCGCATAACCAAAATGTTTTGTTTAAAGATGTTACATTTGATATATCCCAATTTGATGTATCTATTGCCTCTAGTTTTCGACATATATAAAATGTTCTGGATAAATCGTTAATCTTTGTTAAGTTCCAATTAGAAGTCCTACCTATTGTTGTTAGATGATCACAACCCATAAATGTTTCTTTCATACTTACAACATTCGATAAGTCCCAATTAGTTGTATTTAATTCTGTTAGATTTGAGCAATAAGTGAACATATTTTTTAGAGTAGTAACACTTGATAGATTCCAGTTACTTGTATCAAGTGTTGTTAGAGACCCGCAATAATAAAACATCATTTCCATATTTCCAACTTTTGATAAATTCCAATTGGTTGTACTTAGAGATGCTAATTTGCCACAATAAGCAAATGCTGCATACATATTCGTTACATTATCAGTTCTCCAGTTACTTGTGTCAAGTACTTCAAGATTATTACATGATGTGAACATCATCGACATTGTTTTTACATTTTCATTAGTCCAACTTGCTGTATTTATAGAAGTTAACTTAGAACATCCATTAAACATGTATGCCATGGTTGTTACTTTACTTGTATCAAAGTCTGCCAATTTTAATTCAGTTAAACTAGAACATTGATGGAACATATACTCCATATTTGTTACGTTAGAAGTATCAAAAGAAGACAAATCCAAACTAGATATTTTATTACAATCGTAAAACATCCCAAACATAGTAGTTACTTTTGATGTATTAAATCTGCTCAAATCTACACTTTCTAGTTTTTTACAATTAAAGAAAACTGATTGTAAATTTGTAACATCCCTTGTATCAAAGTTTTCCATTCCTTCAATACTAGTAAGATTTGTAAAATTATAGAATAGATAATTACTATTTGGATTAGCTTTTACTCCTGTATCTCCTTGAAGATATAATGTATATTTGGTTTCATCTGTCTCATTTGGAACAAGATAAGCCATTACACTTTTATCTTGTTTTTGAGATGCATCAAAGATAAGATTTTCCGCAGTTTCATGAGGAATCATTTCATCTTCTATTATTACTTTTGTAATATCTTCTTTGTATTTCCAAAATAATCTTTGATCACTATAGCCTATTCCGTATAAGACTCCCGCATTTTTAAATTTTTCTTCATCTAAATTAACCATATTGAGTCTTTCTTTTGCAGATGATGTAAATGTTGTTGTTATTTTAATTGAATGATCTATATCAATTGGTTTTATCAATCGAACTACTAATCTGCCTTTTTTTACTTCTCCTGCAGGTATTTGCATACTCTTAGGTTGATAATCAACTATTACATATTCATTCTCTGGTACAACACAATTTATAACTACCTCTGCATCATATTGTTTGCTTGTATTTGTTATTTCAAAATCAAGTATTGCTTCCTCATCTTTCGTTCTTAAAATATTTGTTTCAAAATTAATAATAGTCTTTGTTTCATCAATAAAATCGTTGCGGATTACATTATTAAGTTTTGCACTTGTGAATATCACTTTAAAGTCATCTTTATTTGCACCAATTCCAATAAATCCATTTATTGCTAAAGTTGTTGATACTGTTGCAAACCCTATTGCTAATGCAACAATTATAATCATTAATACTGTTTTTCTATTCTTCATCACAACACCTACTATTATTACCTTCATTATATCAAATACTTTATTTCTTTTTAAATAAATAAGTGTATGGTGACAATTTAGTTTACAGAATATAGTTTCTTTTATTTTATAAAAAAAACAAGGTCATTCCTTGTCTAATTTAGCTAATTCATTATTTATTTCATTGATGAGCATTCCAATATGTGATCCATCTACAAAACCATGATGTGCCATAATCATGGCATTAACATATACATGATTATCTACAAATTCACACATGTCCCATGTCATTTGGGGAATATCAACAGTTCTATCATACGGAACAGTAATTCCGGTAAACTTAAACCATGGTGTGCAAGAGAACCAAACCTCTCCTTCATCAGGATTATTAAGCATAAGATTATCTTGCTTTTCTTTAAATAAGGCTTTTACTTTTTTATTAGATTCAATAAACTTTTCTAATGAATCTTCTAGATTTAAACAAATAAAAGCAACATTTCCATTATCTAATACTTCTGTATAACTTACATTTAATTTATTATACTTTATAAATTTACCATCTATACATCTATACATAAATGCAGGTACTCGATTCATAGCGGTTGCAAATACATAACAAAGAGTTGCATAGAGGTTTTTATGTTTTTTTGAATAGTTATAAGCACTAGTTATATCTATTTTTGTTACTACAGATACAAAAGGATTTTCTTTACTATTATAATGTTCATATAATTCTTTTCTATTAAAGTCTTCTACTATGGTTTTCATATTCCCACCTTAATTTGAAATAATTAGTATATTATGATCAGGATCTAATATGGAAAATTCTTTTGTTCCATAATCTGTTTCTTTTATATCACTAAAAATACTTACATTATTATCTTTTACATTTTTATAGATAGAATCTATTTCTTCATTACTTTCGTACTTTAACATGATTATATTGGTTGACTCTGTCTTATTTGGTAAAGATGCAAATTCCTCTTTTGCACTTTCGTAATCTTCCATCATTAGTTCAGATCCACCATTCATCATCTTAACCCATTCAATTGGATTACCAACAGAATCTATAACTTCAAATCCTAATATATCTTTATAAAAGTTTATAGATTTCTCTATGTCACTAACGAGTAATTCGTTTATAATTTTCATAAATATCACCTAAGTTGATTATAATATAATAAAGACTCCTTGGCAATTAAAAGAAATCGAAGAATGATTTTATTCTAGATAATAAACTGCTCTTTTTTTCTCTTTTATAGATGGGTTCATTAAAGTACTCTTTACCATCTAAAGAGACTTTTACATAGCCCTTACGAGATAATGCATCATCAATATATTTTACTTCAACTTTAACCTTTTTTATTTCGTCATTTGTAAGTAACATGTTGATGTCTTCCTTAACTTCATATCCTTCGCTTTTTAAAAAGTGTTTTTTATCAACAACATTTACAAGTTTATATTTTTTAAATGTCTCTTCATACTTGTTTTTATGTATTGCAAAGTCATCTCTTTCATTTAATGTTACAACACACAAGTTTTTATTATCTTTACTGGCTGAAGTTACAAGAGTACGATATGCTTTTTCGGTATATCCTGTTTTTCCTCCTGTTGTGTATTTATACTCGGTTAATAACTTATTCTTATTATACCAATCATAGTACTTGTAGTCAGTTTGTACTCCATAATGTTTTGTACTCATTATCTTAGCCAGAGTTTCATTTTTTATAGCTTCTGACATAAGAAGAGCCATGTCATAACAAGTTGAAGTGTTTCCTTCCCCTAATTCATTTTCAAGACCTGATGAATTTATAAACTTAGTATTCTTCATACCAATAGAGGCAGCTGTTTCATTCATAAGAGATGCAAATCCCTCCATAGATCCACCAACATATTCTGCAAGCATGATAGCTGCATCGTTTCCACTCCTAAGCATTAATCCATATAATAAATCAATTAATTTAATATGTTCCCCAACTTCTATATATATGCCTGATCCAAAGCTTTTTAAAACTTCATCAGTAACTTCAATTTCTTCTTGTAGATCATTAGCATTATTTATAACAACTAAAGCTGTCATTATTTTTGTAGTTGATGCTATTAATCTGACTTCTTTTTCACCACTTGAATAAAGAAGTCTTTTAGAGTCTGTATCCATTACACAAGTTGATGCATTAACAATACTTGGCATTAAAATTAAAAAAAACAATAATATAACTTTTTTCATATTAAATTATATTATTGTTTAATTACTTTATAACACTTTTATATCTATTTTTACATTCTTCTATGATATTTAATGCTTCTTCTCTCTTATGAAATTCTCCAACACTTACTTCAACATTATCTAGTGTCTTATAGTTTTCAAAGAAATTTTTTATTTCTTTTAAAGTTACCTCTGGTAAATCTTCTAGGTCATTTATTCCATCAAATTTAGGATCTACATCAACTACTGCTATAAGTTTATAATCTTTTAAACCATTATCTACCATGTCTAGGTATCCTAAGACACGTGATGGAACAACACATCCAGGATAAGTTTTTTCATTAGATAGTATTAAGATATCTAGTGGGTCTCCATCTGGAGATAAAGTACTCTCAATTGTGCCATACTCTGCTGGATAAACATTAGATGAATTGATTACTCTTTCTAAACGAATCTTGCCAGTTTTTTTATCTATTTCATATTTATTCTTTGAACCATTAGTTATTTCCACAATGGCATCGATAGTTGATTTCATATAATCCTCCTAGAAAATATTTTTTTCTTCTAATTTTTCTTTAAATTTATATAATTTAGCAGGTTTTTTACCCTCAAAGTTTAAATACTCACCGGTATCTTCTACTAGATCCAAACTTAGTAACTTTCTTCTAAAATTACGCCTATCTAGAGTTACTCCTAAAATTGCCTCATAAGTTTTTTGAATTTCAGGCATAGTAAATCCATCAGGAAATAAAGATGCTAGTATATTGCTTCGAGATATTTGTCTTTTTAGTTCTTTAAATGTACTTTTAATAATTTCTGCATGATCATAAGCTAAATTCATACCTAAAACATCATTTATATCAAACCATTCAGCATCATTAGTTTTTAAAGTTTTCTTAATTAATGTTACACGATTTATATCAAGTACACCCATATAAGAAACAGCAACCATACGCATTACAGGACTTCTATCAACCTTGCCATGAACACCTACAAGTTGTAAATCAATTTTTTTAATTCCCGTTTTTTCTTTTATTTCACGCATAACTCCCGTTGTTAAATCTTCATTATTATAAAGAGCACCACCAACAAGAGCCCAAGCATCTTTATATGGTTCATTATTTCTTTTAATAAGTAATATTTTAACAACACCATGATCAACTGTAAAAATACTTGTTATAACATGTATACCTTGATTTTTATATAAAGGGTTCTTAACTTCCATTAGCATCACCTATCTTTATTATATCATAAATATGGTCAGTAAATGTAATTAGTTCTTCTATATTATTTGCATATTTTTCTTTTAAATGCTCGAGAGTTTTATAAGCATGCTCAACCATATCCTTTGTTATCTCATTATTTTTATACGCATTTAATAATTCATCTTCATCTAATATGATTACTTCTTTTGTTGGTAAAATAACCATATCTAAATATAAATCATCTTGATATGGAATATTATTTTCAAGACCAACAGAAGATGCACAGTCAAAATACCATTCTACTAAGGAGGAATTATTATCATAAATTATAGTTATTGAATAAGTAAATCCTTCAGGATATAGCATAATCCATTCATAATCATTATCAATTATACACATATTAGATATTCCATTATAAACTACTTTGGGAGTCTCAATATTATTAAATGAAACATAACAGGCATATCCTTTAAAGTAATCTTCATTAACTTTTATTTGCTTATAATTGTTCCCTCTTCTATTCGCATATCTTTTTCTCATATTATTTTTTCTTTTCTATTAAATATTTATTAACCTGTTCTTTAATTAGTAAATTAGCTTTGATGATGAATATAGCACAGAATATTAAAAGACATCCATCTATCAGATAGTTTAAGAATATGTTATCAAACACACTTAATCCATAGTCGAAAGTACCTCTTTCTTTTAGAAAATCAAATACAAACATCACTAGTGAATAGATTACGCCAATAATACCTACTATTCTTAATCTCTTTATGCGAGACATAACTTGAGCATTGTGTTCACTTGCATTAGTGTATTCCTTTATAGCTTCTTTTTTTTCTTTTTTACTTAATCTTTCGAATTTATTCTTCATCTTCTAACTCCTTTAAATTACAACCATGAAATCCCTTACGATAAAGGGTTGTTTTTATTTTATTTTCAAGTTCATATCCAACATACTTTTTAGAATATTTTCTTTTGGCTTTTTCATATTCATTTTTTAATACATCGGTATCCTCAATTTGTTTAGTATTTATAATACTTACTATATCTTCACGATTAAATCCTAAGTTTATTAAATCATTTATTATCTTTACTTTTAACATATTGCTTGAAGATGTATGATTAGTTTTTATTTTCTTATCAATATATTTATCTATCTTATCATTCCAGATGGTATCGGGTATTGTTGATAATTTTTCTTTTATAACAGACTCACTTATACCAAGTTTAAGTAAATTTACCTCTATTTTTTTAGGTCCATTATTTGTTAAATTAATTTGATCTTTGAAATAAGCATTTAAATATATCTCATCATTTATAAACTTAGTATCTTTAAGTCTTTTGATTGTCTTATCAATGATGTTCTTACTTATACCCTTTTTTTCTAAGTAATCACGCATCTCCTTTTCACTTCTAAGACGTCTATTGATATATTTTATAGAATCATAATAACTTTTTAATTCATCATTATAGGAAATTATTTCTTTAAATAAACTTTCATTTATCTCACTTGTTAATAATAAGTTATATTTTATAATTACATCATCATATAAAATATACTCTTCATCATCAATTACTACTTTATACTTATTTTGTTTGTCTTTAATGTATTTTTGTATTTTCATAGTTTCTCCTTACTTAGATTATATCATATTATCACGTTTTATGTTATTATATAATTGGTGATAATTGTGGCAAAAAGAAAACTAAGAAAGGGAGTTATACCAACATTTGGCGTTATCTTATGTTTAATAATTGGTGGTATTTTTGTTTTTACTTTACCAGAAAAAAAAGATTTAGAAGAAAAAGATAATACGACAACTACTACAAAATTAGAAGAAAAAGATAAGGAAAGAATTGCTAAATTAACTTTAGTTGGAGACTTTCTTTTTGAATCTCCTTTCTATGAGTCTGTTAACAAAGGATACGATAAAAATAATTATTTTAAATTAGTTAAACCTTATTTTGAAGATGATGATATTACTTTAGGTAATATGGAAGTTGTTATTGGAAGTGAAGACTTACCTGTTAGTGGAGATGGCTATAATTTCTGTGCTCCAACGTATATCGGGGATTTGGTTTCATCCCTTGATTTCCAAGTCCTTTCAACAGCTAACAATCACGCATTTGATCGTGGAGTTGAGGGCATTACTTCTACTCTTAACTATTTTAAGAAGACAAACATAAAAACTGTTGGAACCTTTTTAAACGAAGAAGATAAAATGCAAAATCGTATAATTGAAGCAAATGGTATAAAATTTGGGTTTCTTGCGTACACTTATGGAACAAATATGAAAGTAAGTGATGATGCCACTAACTTAATTAACAAATACAGAAATTCAACTACTAAGACTTTTACTGATACTGAAAAAGAAAAAATAAAAACTGATGTTGAAAAGATAAAAGCTGATGCTGATGTCGTTGTAGTCATGATGCATTGGGGAACTGAATTTACATTCACACCAAATAATGAGCAAAAAGAAGTTGCAAACTATTTAAATGGTATTGGAGTTGATATTATATATGGAAGTCACTCCCACTCCATTCAACCAATTGAAGTTATTGGTGATTCACATAAAACACTGGTCTATTATTCTTTAGGAAATTTTGTTTCTAATGATGATGATATAGCAAGAACACCAAAAGGGCAAGAAACTTTTGATAATGCTTATCAATTTGGTCTTCTTTCTACACTTAATGTAAAAATGGATGATGAAGGAAATATATCATTTGACAATATAAAAGCTGAACCAATAGTTAATTATTTTGATTCATCTTTAAATAATTGGTTACTTATACCTTATGATGAATATACTGAGACTTATGAAAAAAGTCATCTAAGATACAATCTTGGTTTAACTAAAGATTTTATTAATAATACATTCACAAGTGTAATTGATGAAAAATATAGATAATAAAAATACGTATATTATTTACGTATTTTTATTATTTTTTAAAACTCTTTCATATTGAGTCATAAAGGCATCTTGATCATAGGTAGATGTTGCTATAGTTTTAGCTAAATATTCAAACTTTTTATAGTCTGGGGTATTAAATAAAAAGTTTGAGTAAATTGTATCTTTTTCTGTCTCTATAATTCTTGTTAGCCTTTCTACATCAAATAATCCTCTTATAATTGCATCTATTAATTTTAATGAAAAATTAATATTATTTTGGATAGTTATGGGATTAATTGAACCATTGGCATATCTTATTTCAATCATTTTTCTTTTTACGTATTCTTGTAAGTTTATACCATCACCTCTTGAGAAGATACCTACAGACCCGCCAAATCTAAAGTTATAAAAATAATCAGGATCATTAAAATCAACTTGATTTATATACTCAAGTAAATAACCAGACATTAATCTAGCATTTTCAAAACTAGTCTTTCTTATTAAATATTTATCTCCCATATAAAATAGACGTATATCAGTTTCAAAAATAGCGATTATTTTAGAAAGTACTTCAAAGAAATATTTCTCATTTTTTAATGAAGCTAAGTTAATCCACACATGATTACTACAAGTTCCATCAGTGTATGCTTTTAGCTTCTTTAAGTAGTCACATAAATATTCAAGTTCCTGCCAGCATGCTTTTGTATCTTTTAGAATTCTACTGCTAAGTTCTCCACCTAAATAATCATTATTCTTCTCAATTGTGACGGTGGAATCAGTATCAAGATACCACGTATCAAAACTCAATAGTCTATTATTTTTATGATTAAGTATAAAACGGGCAGGAAAATTATTTTCTTCAAGAACTTTAAAAACTTCACTTAAGTATACACCAACAAACTCTAATTCAGTACCAAATGGGTACTTGTTGTTAATACCAATATCGTATCTAAATTTAGTCATATTATTACCTCATATGAAATGTATTATATGCATTCTTTTATGATAATTCAATATAAAAAGAAATCTAGTTATTAGATTTCTTTTTCCATTTTGCTACTAATTCAATGTCTTTAGTTACTTTCTTGTTAAAATTATACTTTTTACCATCTACTTGCCAACATACAAAAGTATATCCTTTTCTTGTTGGTTTCTTTGGCTTTTTAACTTTACCATTTTCGGATACTAAAACTTCTTTTACTTTACTTCCATTTTTAGCATCAATTGTTACTTTGTACTTCTTAACACTCAAATCGCTTTCATTGAATTCTGATGCAAAAGTTACATTAACTTCTTTTGTATCACTTTCAAATATACTAGCTAATTCTTCTTCTGAATAACGATTATTCCAGTTTGTTGTAATATCAATAACATCTGATTTATCTGATGCAATAATACTATTTACAACGTCAACTGCATCTTTATTTATATAATCTTTAAGTTCTTCTTTTGTTGTTAGATTAGTTGCTTTTATTACATCATCTCTTATAAGTCCACATCTTTTAACTTGTTCACCAGTTACGCATGAATGATATCTTTCATTCAATAGAAGTCTAATTAGATTATCTCCTTTGATATACATTTTATAATCATTTTCAACTTGATTAACAACAATGCTATCTTTCTCATAATCCATACTATCAAGTAAAAGAGTTGAAAAATAAAATGTTGATGCAAAAACAATAATTGATGTTGATACTGCTAGTACTTTATTATGCACTTTCACAAAAATACCCCTCCGTTTGTGTATATATTACATCTTTTTGTAAACTTTTGCAATTTAATTATTTTATTTAACATTCTTTTGATATATTTTTTACATGTAAAAAGAGGCTTTTATCTAGCCTCAACTATTAGTTTAATAGCAGTTTTCTCTTCACCTTCAATAGTAATATCAGAGAAAGCTGGTATCACGATTAAATTATTTCCACTTGGTGCAACGAAACCTCTAGCTATACAAATAGCTTTTATAGCTTGGTTAAGACTTCCTGCTCCAATAGTTTGAATTTCGACACTCCCCATACTTCTAAATACATTCGCAATCGCTCCTGCTACTTTACTAGGATTTGATTTGCTTGATACTTTTAATATTTCCATAATCATTTTTCCTTTCTAGTTATATATATGAATTGTAAATAAAAATATCACTTCAATTATGAAGTGACATTTTTTATTTTATAGAACTAAATTCTTTTATTAAGATATTATCATTTTCAATAACATAAGTTACTTTAATAGACTTTTCATATGTTCCAACTTTTTCAATCATATTTGAGTCAACTTTACTTTTTATAGAATTAACATTCCCCTTACCTTGAAGATACTCTAAAATATCTTTTGTATCTACTAGATTTTCATCTGAAGAATTTCTTTGTATTTCACTATTACGTTGATCAAAATAGTTAAGAACATCATATGGATTGTTTATATTATATTTCTTATAAGTAACTATAAATTCATCTTTTTTAGAAGTGGCTTTTTCATATAGATAAACAGGAATAGTTATATTTGCTATATCCATTTGAGAATATTTAGGTTGATCTAAAGTGAATGTCTCTGTTTCCATATCATAATTGATATTATTATTAAATAAAGCAGGACTTAACATATTTTCTTTTATCTTGTCTAGTTCAATTCTTTTTGAAAAATATTTCTTTATAATTGTATCCACATCAGATACTGTCGTTTTATTTTGATTATTTTCTAAGAAATTATAGTAAACAGCAAAGCAGATATATTCTTCTATGCCATTTCCGTCATCTATATCCAATTTATCAAAATATAATTTTGGTGTTTTTCCTGCATCTTTTACAAATGTTTCTTCTAATGATGATAGTTTTGATTTTCTTGCATTATTTAATAAGAAAATCAAAACTATTATTAATATTGCTGCTAGTAAGACAGCTCCTATAATTATTATTCTTTTTTTCATTT
>CAYWFZ010000025.1:0-25198 GCA_964458035.1 uncultured Muribaculaceae bacterium
CATTTTACCTTAACATGTTCAACAGTTACACCCATAGCATCAGCAAGTTCTTTCATCTCTGCATCAGTTTTTGGAATAAATTCATGTAATGGTGGGTCTAAATAACGAACTGTCATTGGAAGTCCTTTTAGTTCCTTATACATAGCTTTAAAGTCACCCTTTTGATAAGGAATAAGTAAATCTAAATATTTAACACGATCTTCTTCAGTTTCAGAAAGTATCATTTTTCTCAAATTAAATATTCTTTCTTCATCGAAGAACATATGCTCAGTACGACATAGACCAATTCCTTCAGCACCAAGTTCAATAGCTTTAGCAGTATCTTTTGGTGTATCAGCATTAGTTCTTACACCTAATTTACGATACTTATCAGCCCATTCCATTACACGACCAAATTCACCAGCAATTGTTGCATCAACTGTAGGGATTTTTCCGTCATAGATATTACCAGTTGTTCCATCAATTGAGATAACATCTCCTTCATGGAATGTTTTTCCTGCTAAAGTAAATTGTTTATTAGCTTCATCCATGATGATGTCTCCACATCCTGAAACACAACATTCACCCATACCACGAGCAACAACTGCAGCATGACTAGTCATTCCTCCACGAACAGTTAAAATACCTTGAGCAGCTTTCATACCAGTTATATCTTCTGGACTAGTTTCAAGTCTTACTAAAATAACTTTTTCTTTATTTTCAGCCCATTTAACAGCGTCTTCAGCAGTAAATACAACTTTACCACAAGCAGCTCCAGGAGATGCACCTAAACCTTTACCCATTGGTGTTGCAGCCTTTAATGCTGAAACATCAAATTGAGGATGTAAAAGTGTATCTAGATTTCTTGGATCAATCATTAATACCGCTTCTTCTTCAGTACGCATTCCTTCATCAACTAAATCACAAGCGATTTTTAAAGCTGCTTGTGCAGTACGTTTACCATTTCTTGTTTGTAACATATAAAGTTTACCATGTTCAACAGTAAATTCCATATCTTGCATATCACGATAATGACTTTCTAGAGTTTCACAAACATTTTTAAATTGTTCAAATGCTTCTGGGAATTTAGTTTCCATTTCAGCAATCTTCATTGGAGTACGAACTCCGGCAACAACGTCTTCTCCTTGAGCATTTGTTAAAAATTCTCCAAATAAACCTTTTTCTCCAGTAGCTGGGTCACGAGTAAATGCTACCCCTGTACCACAATCATCACCCATATTACCAAATGCCATAGATTGAACATTAACAGCAGTTCCCCATGAATAAGGAATATCATTGTCTCTTCTATAAACATTAGCTCTTGGGTTATCCCATGAACGGAATACAGCTTTAATAGCTCCCATTAATTGTTCTTTAGGATCACTTGGGAAATCAGATCCAATTTTTGCTTTATATTCAGCCTTAAACTGACTTGCAAGTTCCTTTAAATCTTCAGCAGTTAACTCAACATCTTGAGTAACTCCTTTTTCTTTCTTCATCTTATCAATTAATTCTTCAAAGTATTTCTTTCCAACTTCCATAACTACGTCAGAATACATTTGAATAAATCTACGATAACAATCCCAAGCCCATCTTGGATTATTTGATTTCTCAGCCAAAACTTCAACTACTTCTTCATTTAAACCTAAATTAAGAATTGTATCCATCATACCTGGCATACTAGCTCTAGCTCCTGAACGAACTGAAACTAATAAAGGATTTTCTTTATCTCCAAATTTCTTTCCTGTAATATTTTCCATTTTTTCTATGTACTCATTTATTTGTGCTTGGATTTCTTCATTTATTTCTCTTCCATCCTCATAATATTTAGTACATGCTTCAGTAGTAATAGTAAAACCTTGAGGAACTGGAAGACCAATATTAGTCATTTCAGCAAGATTTGCACCCTTACCACCAAGAAGGTTACGCATATCAGCATTTCCTTCTGTAAATAAATATACATACTTCATGTAATCATCCTTTCTAATACTTCATTATTATATCAATTTTACCCAGTTAGTTTCAATAAAAAGCGCGATATTTTGAATGATTTTGCAAAGAAAAAAAGTGATTTTACATCACCTTATCTACTTATTAAAGAATATCTCTTTTCTTGATCCACTTTATCTACTGGTGTGAATGTTTCAACATAATCCCATATATTATATTCTTCAAATGATGCAAGTTTTAACATTTCCTTTTTTTTTCATAGCCATCATCCTTAAAGACATATTCTAACAAAAGATAAATAATCAAGTAAATGATCTTTACGTTCTCTTTTTAACTTCTAATATTCTGTTATTTTTAGACATTTTCTTTAAAGGTTCTCTTTCTAATTTATAAGATTCATCACACTTATTAATAAATAAAGGAGTTTCAATACCTTCTAGATAAACTGTATTACCAAGTGAAACAATATCACCATTTTCATCTAACAAGTATTGAACCTTATATCTTGTCGGATTCTTTTTTTCATCATACAGGTATTCTGTACCAAAGACAGTTTTCATAAGATTAACTATATAGCTTTCACTTAACTTTCCTACATATTCTTCGTTTTCTTCTGATAAAGGAGAAGTAACTAAAGGATACCCTAGTCCAGCAAATATTTTTGGTGCATTAACACCTTGTGAAAAGCATTTAAAATCAAATGTCATATAAATAGTTAAACTTGCACTAGTTACACTTACAATTCTTCCTGTTTGTAAAGCGTTAATACTTTTTAATAATTTACGCATCTTAAAATCAAACTTTTTCGATACATACCCTTCATTATTGTCATTAACTAAAAATCTAGAGCCACTTCCAACTGCAGCGATTTTTTGCTCTAATGAGTCAGGATGTTCAAATAAGCAAGCAACTTTTTTGTTCTTAACTTTCGCTAAATCTGAAATATCATAATTATTACAAATACTTAAAAGTCCAAAGAAAAGTTTTCTAAAACTCTTATGGTCAGTAAGTCCACCAAATGTTTTTATTCCATCTTCAGTTTCAACTTCTACTAAAAAACCATGGCCGCTGCCTTCACTAACTAATTTTATACTTTTGATAAAACACTCCACAGTGTCTCCCCCATTCGTACGCCTATTATATCACATGTAAAGATATTTTATATATCAATACTTAAATAATTACGATAAACATCTCCATCTTTTCGATATAAACTTATTTCTTTTCCCTTATATTTAAATAAAACAAATTCTTTATTATAAATACTTGGCATTTTAACACCATTACTAACTTTAAAATAAATTTCTTCTGATGCTTCAATAACTTCTACGTCCATTACCTCTTCTATTGTAAGCAATTTATAATTATTATTTTTTATATCTTCAACACTGCATGTATCTTCAATGCTAAATTTCCCTTGTTTTGTTCTAACTAACGAAGTCATTGTTGCAGGTACTCCTGCATATTCACCAATATCTCTTATTAAACTTCTAATATAAGTTCCCTTTGACACTAGAGTTTTTATTTTTATGGTATCATCATCTATTGATAATACTTCAATTTTCTTTATATCTACATTTCTACTAGGTAAATTAACATCTTCACCTTTTCTTGCGTATTCATATAACTTCTTACCATTAACTTTAACAGATGAATATAGAGGAACACTTTGCATATAACTTTTTTTAAACGAAAGGACAGCATTTCTTATATCTGCATCTTTTATATGAACCTCTTCATTTTTTAAAACTTCACCTGTTATATCTAGTGTATCTGTTAGCACTCCTAACTTAAATTCAGCAATATATTCTTTATAAGTACTAGTTAATACTTCATTTAGCTTAGTATACCTTCCAACAGTGATAACTAATACACCTGTCGCAATTGGATCAAGTGTACCAGTATGACCTACTTTTTTTGTGTGAAGTATATGTGATACATCATTAACGACATCTCTACTAGTTTTTCCTTTTTCTTTATTAACTAATATTACACCATTCATATTCATTACCCACTTAAAAAACTACCTAGGAATAGAAAGTATTCTTCCCATTTCCATTGGTTCAAGTTTTCTTTCTTTAAGTTTTTTTAATTCAACACTAGTTGTATTTTTACTTACTCTCTCATCAAACATATAATAGAAAAACACAATCTCACTGCTGTATCTTCTAGCTACGACAAAGCCCGGGAAAGGTGACCCTGATGTTCCATTTTTTGTATCTAAACAAAATGGTGGTAAATGTATACCCAAATCATTTACTCCTTCATAATGTCCATGTCCAGTTAATCTAAAATCAGCATTAACTGCAGGAGCATCAATTCTATATTTAGGAGTTTTATGAGCAATAGAAAAAAGGTGTGTACCAAACAACATATAAGCTCTTTTAAAACCCAAAAAATGAAAGTCTTTTCTTGTTTTTAAAACCTTAAAATACTTGGCATTTTCTCTTAATATTGATAATTCATGATTACCAAACAAAATATGCCATGTAACTTTATCAACTTCAGGTATTAGAGTAGTAACATGCTTAATTTGTGTATTAGGATTAGTATATCTTTCTTGTAAAGGAGGCATTTTCCCTTGAAAAGAATCCCCAGCAACTACGACATCACGAATCCCATGTTTTTCTAGAAAATCTGCTAAGTATTCATAATACCATTCTTTTTCATAAATTGAACCAATATGTAAATCAGATAAGGCAACAAACGTTGACGCACCTATAACTCCATCTGGATAATCTTCCACTTTAGCATCAACTTGTCCAACAATTGCAAGTATTTCATTTCTAAACATTTCATACTTCTTTTTCATAGTTCGAACATCTAAATGCCCATCAAGATAATCTTTTCTTATATCTGATTTAACATCTTCACTTATATCATTTAAGTTTATATACATATTTACCACCCCACTCTAAAAACATTATAACAAAAAAGAAAAAAAATAAGAATAATTTTTCTTATTTTTTTAATAGTGTTTCTCTTAAAGTTCTCGTTAACTTAATAGATGCAATATTGTGTCTTAAATTTGGTGTAATCGTACTTCTTAATAATTCTTGTTTATCTCGTCTTTCAATTTCACTTATAGGTATTCCTAAAATATTGGAAAGTAAATTAAGTTCTTTTTCATTTCTATTAAATCTAGAGAAAGTATTACCTAAAATAGATTGTGAAAAATCATCTTCTGTAAAAGGTGTATTTGAAGGATCTAAGTAATACTCTATAATTCTAACATTGTAAAGTAAATTAGCAAAATCTAGTGGATTAATTCTTTTATTAAAAGAATCATATATCTTCTTGTAAGCACTGATAAGCTCTTTTTTACTATTATTTTCAAACTCTATATCAATTGTCGGTTCTCCCATATTCTTTAAATAGTGATTAAATCTAGTTTTACCACCCATTGCTAAAAATTCCGAAAAAGAGAAATTATCTTTTAGTTTTTTTAGTGTTTCATAAATAAAGTTAGGATATAAATATAAATCATCTTCAAAATAAAGAGAAACTTCTTTATCTGCAAGTACCATTTCATTTAGGGTCTTCATGAAGTATTTATAACTATTAGGAGATTTTTCATTGGAGTCCCATGTAACATCAAAAAAGTAATGCCCTTTAACATGATACTTAGGATCATCAACAAATATACATGTTCTAACATGTCCATCATCATCTCCCCCTATCCTTTAACTTAATCGGGATTGAGTCTATTCCTAGAGCAGTTAAAATAGTACCAAATATTATATTAAAACCAACGCAGACAATTTTATCACCAAGAAGTGAAGATGTAAGATCACGAGAAAAGTATGCATCTTCTTCTTTATCTTCTTTATTAAACACCCTCTTTTTTACAATGTCATAGACAAACATGATTTGTTCAAGAGGCGACATATTTAAAGACTTAACTGTTGCTACAATATCTTGTATTATAGAAAAAGAAGCAAAATAATCATTAACATCTACTGGTAAAGTATTTCCGCTTATTTTTATTAGGATTTGTGGATTCCATCCTGGAACTAATGTAGAAATTGTTTTTATATCATCCCTTACCTTCTCTTCATCTTCTAAAGACATTCCATATGTATTAGATAGAATATACTTTTTTTCTTGAAAAAAAGATAAATTATTTTCTACAACTGTTTTTATAAAGTTGATATCTGTATCTATAAAAGAAACAGCTTCAAAAGAATTAAAGAAATCAAAAGGCTTAGAATTTTCCATTTCTTCCAAGATAATCTTATTATGAGATAAATCCATTTCAGGATCAACGACATAAGAAAATTCAATATCACTTTTTATTTTAGCCTTTAATTTCTCATATGTATCTTTCTTATTTCTTTTATAAAAGGTATTTGGAGATATAGAAACTATAGTAAAAATTTCATCAGAAGTTACGATACCATCATCATCCAAATCAAGACAATTTTTATCTGGTATACATATGTTTAAAAATCTATTCTTCATAACTACCCCTCTTTTTAGTAAGATGTATTCTATCATATATTAGCTAGTTTTACAAACAAAAAGAGTTAAATTATTAACTCTTTTATAGTTTTAAACTTATTTCTTCTTTTTGTACTTTAAGGTTTTCGAATCCTTCTAGGAATTCACGATAAGCCTCTATATCTTCAATATTATCAATATTATCAATATTTTCATTTGGTCCAACTATGAAACTTCTAAGTTCTTCTTCTAAAGTAGCTGCTTCACTTATCATTCCATCACGCATTTTTTCTAAGCTCTCACGATTAAATTCATTTACTTCTGTTAAACCCAATTTACTCATAAGCTCTTCTGCTTCCTTTGATAACTTCATATTAGATAACATAACAAGTTTTTCTCTTTCTTGTTTTCTAGCATTATATAAATTATTATAAAACTCAACTAACATCGAATTAGCATTTATAAGTTGAGATATTTCACTATCTGATATTGCAAAATCATATAAATCATCAATGCCTTTTTTAGCAGTAAATAATTTCCCTGAAAGCACATATGCAGCATTAAATATAGCTAATAGGTCTTCATATTTCATACTCTCTGGAATAGCACCATACATTTTAAATTCTTGAAAATTCTCTGGAGATAGTTTTATATATTCAACACTTTTTCCATCAAAAAGTTCATCTAAACTAGTAGGCCTTTCAAACAATTCTGCTTCTTTATCAAGATAAGAATAAGCCACCTTTATTTTAAGTAATCCTTTTTTTCTTAAATAATCAAAGAATTCATTACAGCAACACTTATATTCATGATATAAAATATCTAACCTCATAGAATTATTCTTTTTCTTAAATACATTCTTACTATTTTTAACTTGTTCAATTTCTTCTTGTTTTTTTCTCAAACTATTAATCAATTCTGAAATAATTTTAAACTGTTCTAATCTTCTTGTGTATGAATCTCTTATTTCACCAATTGATACTTCAGTAGTTGCGTCCCCAAAGATATTCATTAATCTAAGAGAATTAATAGCTTGTCTTATTTCAAAATCCTTTTTAGATACAGGATTATTTAAATAGTCATCAATTAATTTAGAATAACTATAGCAGTTTTCAAGTCTTTCTTTCTTCCCATTATAAACATTTGCATCATCGCTTGCCAACATAAAGTGATTTAAAGAAGTACCCCCAGTAAGCTCTATATCTTTAGTAAATAAAGAAACTAACTCTTTATATCCTTTATTAATTGCTGCATCTATCAAACCTTTTTTCTCTGATAAAGAAGATATTTCATTATTAATCTCCTGAATAGATTTAGAAATTTCTACTAACTCAACACTTTCATCATAATTAGGTTCGGTAAATACACCAGTTTCCTTATATTCGTAATACATCTTTTGCATTTCTTTATATGTTTCACTATCATCAAAACCAAATTTATTTATCTCTGCTTGAGTTACTGCTGGTAAACTCATAAATCTATCTGTCGATTTTTTTACTTTTTCAATTGCATCCCTAACAACACTTTTTATATCTTCTTCATTTTTTAAACCAGTATAAGTACCTAACACTTCCGGTGACAATAAAGATTCAACCATCTCACTCTTTAATTCAAGAGTCTCATCCGTATAATTTAAAATCATCCTAAAACTCATAATTTTAGATGCAAGTTCAGCACTAGCTTCAATATTATTACAAATAGAATAGAAAAAACTCTCTAAAAAAGCAGCATCATAGTTTGAACTAATTAATTTAGATAAAAAGTCAGTTACATCATTTGAATCCGCAAAGAACATATCAGCGTCCTCACTAACACTCAAATATGCTATATCTAATCCTTTATTAATTCTTTCAATCCTTTTATTTTCTTTTATCTTTTTTATTGTCTCTTCTTTTTCGGCTGCTTTTGATTCTAATTCTTCAATTTGTGAAGAAATATCCTTAATTTTAGCATTAGCTAAGCTTACTAATTCTTCTTCACTCATAGAAGTAATTGTATTTTTCAAAGCCTCTTCCATGCTATTTTCAACTATATTTTCAATAATTGAAATAAAGTCAATTTTCCTTTTTAATTCGAAAACTACTTTATTACTAATATCTTTACTAATACTAGAAAGTTTATTAGCTTCTTCTAAAGCTCCTTCAATTTTTCCTTTTTCTTCTTGTATGTAATCCAAATATGAGTGTATTTCATTATTATCACTTGATTTTAAATATTCCTTTAAACTTAGTATTTCCATACATTACTCTCCCCTTTAAGTTGCGATTATTATAATATACGGAGCATCTTAAGTCAAATACACTAACTATCTTAATCTTATTATATCATCTGCAATACCTATAAGTTCCTTTTTATGAGTTACTATTATAATCGTGTGATTTCTTCTTAGTTTCTTTAATATTCTTACAATATCTTTGGAAGTAGTATAATCTAAACTAGAAGTAATTTCATCAAATAGAATAATCTTAGCTGGCTTTAATAAAGTTCTAGTTAATGATATTAATCTTTTCTCTCCTCCAGAAATATTATTAGAATATTCATTTATAATCGTGTTTTCACCCTTAGGAAAAGTATCAATTAACCTACTAGCACCCGTAAGATCACATATTTCTTTAATTCTTTTCTTATCTTTACAAACAAGATTAAAGTTTTCCTTTATGCTCAAATTAAACAAAAATGTTTCTTGATTCAAAACACTTATATTCTTTAAATAAGCATCTTTTTCTACTAAAGATATATCTATTCCATCTAACTTAATTGACCCTCCATCAGGTATTTTTAATCTTAAAAGTAAATCCAAAAGAGTTGTCTTACCACTTCCATTTTCACCTATAATGGCCGTTATTCTATTAGGATATATTGTTACATTTAAATTCTTAATAAGCTTCTCATCGGAATACGAAAACTCCAGATTCTTTAAAGTAAACTTACCAACACACTCATCTATTTTAAGCATACTTTTATGTAATGCTTCTTCCACAATTAAATCATTAATCCTTCTTAATGAAACACTTTTAATATTTAAAGAATTATATGCCGCAGTAATTTCTCGTGATGCATCAAAGATTGAAGAATAATATGATACTATTAAAACCATCGTTGAAAGAGTAATACTACCATTAATAATAGAATTTAAACAAAAAAGATAAATAACACTTTTAACAAATATTAAAATAAGTTCTGTAATAGTTAATCTTCTAATATAATACTCTCGTTTTTTTAAATAATGTTTACTCCACCTTTTATAAATTGCATCATATTTTATATTTATATTATCTTCCATCTCAAGTGTCTTAATATCCTTAATTCCTCTAATCGTTTGATTTATTAAACTAAGTATCGCGTCATTCTCTTTTCTTTGAAGTCTTTCCTCTTTTTCTGTTTTATTACTTAATGTATCCGATATTTTAAAATAGACATAATTTAACGAAAGTATAAGAAATGCAAGTATAATATTTAAATGTAAAAAATAGATAAATAAAACAACAAATTTTAAAGCATTTAAAATAATGGTTAAAAGTTCATCAGCTATTTCCCCAATATTTACGATATCATTAGTTAAAGTACTAAATAGTTTCCCTGTTTGAATGCTTTCTTCCCCTATTCTATAAAAAGAACCAATGACTTTTTTATAAAGAGTTATGTAATTGGCATTAAAAAATTTGGCATAAACATGCATATTAAAACTTGAAAGCGTTGGTTTTAATGATGAGACTACATAGAAAATAACAATAAACATAAATGTATATGCATAATTAATTTCTGTAATAGATGATGTAATAGAGGCCACAACTATAGGAATAATCATTGAAATAAGAACATTAAAAAAGTAACAGATATAAAAAGGAATTAAAATCTTGTTATTATCTTTTGTTAACCGATAAAATAGTTTAGTAGTATCAAGTATTTTCTTAATCATCTATATATCACCAATATAAGTATTACATAAAATAAGATTAAGAAAATCACATTTTATTATCAAAAAAAGAAGATTATTCATCTTCTTCATGTAATTCATTAATTATTCTTTCAATGTTTTGTCCATATTCAATAGATTTATCATAATGAAACCTTAATTCTGGTGTATGACGTAACTCAATTTTACTTGCAAGTACAGTTCTTATATAAGGAGCTGCGACTTCTAAATTCTTAGCTACATCTTCTAAAGATTCATCACCCATATAGGTATAATATATATTAGCAAAACTCAAATCACTTGTAACTTCACATCCTGTTACTGTTACATGTTTTAATGTTTCATCTCGAGCTTCAAGTAACATAATCTCTGAAACTATTTTTTCAACTTCACTAGATATTCTTTCAATCTTAACACTCATATTTCCCTCACTAATAGTTATTTCTTTATTTCAACCATTTCATAAGTTTCAAAGGTATCATTTTCTTTTATATCGTTGTATCCTTCAATAGTAAGTCCACACTCAAATCCATTCTTAACTTCTTTAACAGATTCTTTTCCTCTTTGAACAGATGATATCTTACCATCATAAATGATTACACCATCTCTTATTACACGGACACTTGAATTATTCTTAATTACTCCACTAGTAACCATAACCCCTGCAATAGTACCAACTTTAGAGAATTTAAATAATTGTCTTACTTCACAAGTTCCAACAACTTTCTCTTCAAATTCTGGATCAAGCATACCTTTCATAGCAGCCTCCATCTCTTCAACAACTTTGTAAATTATTGTATAAAGACGAAGTTCAACACTGTATTCCTTAGCAACTTCTTTAGTTTTGTTAGTTGGAACTACATTAAATCCAATAACTATTGCGTTACAAGATGCTGCAAGTACGATATCAGACTCTGTAATAGTACCTATTCCACTTCTAATAATCTTAACTTTAACACCTTCAACATCAATTTTCTCTAATGAATTCTTTACAGCTTCTTCAGATCCTCTAACATCGCATTTTAATACGACATTAATCTCTTTAACACCTGATTGAATCTGTGCAAATAACTCATCTAAACTAAGTGTTGGTCTCACAAAACTCTTTTCTTTAGCTTGAATAGCTCTCTTTTCAGCTATATCTCTTGCTTCATGTTCAGACTCGAATGCCATAAATTTATCTCCAGCTGATGGATTTCCAGAAAGTCCCGTAATCTCAACAGGAGTTGATGGTCCAGCTTCAACTATATCTTTACCTAAATCATTTCTAAGTGTTCTAATACGTCCATGGCATTCTCCAACAACTATTGGGTCTCCAAGTCTTAATGTACCATTTTGAATTAGAATAGTTGCAACTCCACCCATTTGCTTATCAATACGTGATTCAATTACTGTACCTGATGCATATCTTGATGGATTAGCTTTTAATTCAGATACCTCAGCAATAGCTAAAATAGTTTCAAGAAGTTTATCAACTCCTTCACCAGTTTTTGCACTAATGCGCACAAATGGAGTAGTTCCACCCCATTCTTCTGGGTTAATTCCATTTTCAGCCATCTCAGTCATTATTCTATCAGGATTAGCATTTGGCTTATCTATTTTGTTTATAGCAACTACAATTGGAACATTTGCAGCTTTTGCATGATCAATTGCTTCTTTAGTTTGTGGCATAACACCATCTTCTGCAGAAACAATAATTATTACAATATCTGTAACTGATGCTCCTCTTGCACGCATTTCAGTAAATGCTGCGTGTCCAGGAG
The DNA here is from genome assembly GCA_964458035.1 of uncultured Muribaculaceae bacterium. Lineage (GTDB taxonomy): Bacteria > Bacillota_I > Bacilli_A > RF39 > UBA660 > CAG-582. The sequence goes on from CAYWFZ010000025.1 coordinate 12,049, forward strand.
TATCAATAAATGTTAACTTAGCATTATTATATTCAATTTGATAAGCTCCAATATGTTGCGTTATTCCACCAGCTTCACCATCTACGACATTAGAGTTTCTAATGTAATCAAGTAAAGTTGTCTTACCATGGTCAACATGTCCCATAATTGTAACAACTGGTGGACGTGGACGTAAGTCTTCTTCTTTATCAACAATCTCAAAACTTTCAAAATTAGAAATATCTTGTGTTTCACTTTTCTTTAAAGTCTTCTTATATTCTGATGCAAGTAGTTCTGCTGTATCAAAGTCAATTGATTGAGGCAAACTTATCATCATACCTAAAGTTATTAACTTTTTAACTAAGTCAACTCCTGGAACTCCAAGTGCATCAGCTAAAGCTTGAACACTCATGCCTTCTTTATATAAAACAACAGTGTCATCCTCCACAGTATTGTTATTGCTAGTTAACTTTTCCTTATTCTTATACATTTGTTTTTTCTTATTTAAGAATTCTTTATTTGATGTCTCTTTATCTTGTTTCTTATTAATCTTCTCTTTTGAAACAGTATGTTTCTTATCAATTGACTTTAAGTTATCGTCTAACATTAAATCTTCAACTGCGTTATCAACTGCATCAGTTTCTTCAAAGTTAAGTTCATCATTTGCGCTTATTACATTCATTACATTATCTAACATAACAATTGCATCATCATCTAAAATATCACTTTTGTTTTGAACCTTGATTCCAAGTTCACTACATTTATTTAAGACATCCTGAACTGTGAAATTCATATCCTCTGCATATTCTTGTACTGTCATATAAAACACCTCTTCTTTCTTTTATTTATTCACTTTATTTAATAATTCATCATAAATTTCATCTGGAACATCACATTCTAAAGCTCTTTTTAATATACCTTTTTTCTTAGCTTCATTTATAACATTTTCATCTAATTTTAAATATACACCATGACCATTAACGCGTCCAGATTCATCAACTATAACTCCATCTTCACTTTTTACAACACGTATTAGCTCATTTTTGGGTAGTCTCTCACGAGTAACAACACACATACGCATTGGAATCTTTTTCATTAGATAGAATTTCCTTCCTCTTGAATTTGAGTCATAGTTTTAATATTAATTTTAAACTTAGTTAATCTACTAGCAAGTTTAATATTAATTCCCTTTTTACCAATAGCCAAACTTAAATTATCATCATTTACAATTGCTAAAGCAACTCGTTCTTTTTCTTCATCTACAATAGAAACTATTACATCTTTTGCAGGTGATAAAGCATTCTTAATAAATTCAGCATTATCTTCACTCCATAATACTAAGTCTACTTTTTCTCCATTAAGTTCTTTTAAGATATTTGCTATTCTAGAACCCCTTTCTCCAATACATGTACCAATTGGATCAATTCTATCATTTGTTGAAGATACTGCAACTTTACTTCTAACTCCAGCTTCACGTGCAACAGCATGTAATTCAAGTGTTCCGTTAGCAAGTTCAGGAATTTCTGATTCAAATAAACGTTTTACAAATCCATAATGTTTACGAGTTACAAGTACAAGTGGTCCTTTATTTGTTGCCTCAACCTTCGAAACATACACTTTAATTTGTGAACCCATTGTAACAGTTTCACCAGGGATCATTTCAGACTTAGGTAATATTGCACGAGTTCTTCCTAGATCAACATAGTAATTTCTAGCATCTTCCATTGCAAGAGTACCAATCATTAATTCATCTTGTTTATCAGAGAACTCATTAATAATTGAATTTCTTTCAGCTTCTCTAATCTTTTGTGTAACAACTTGTTTGCAAGTTGATGCAGCAACTCGGCCAAAGTCCTTAGGAGTAACTTCTTCTTCTATTGTTTCACCAACTTTTATATCAGGTACCATTTCCCTTGCTTCTTCAAGAAGTAATTGAGCATCTTCATTAATTTCAGGATCTAAATAGATTATATTACCTTCTTCATCAGTAGATTCTTCACCTTCAATATAATCATCGACTACTACATAATATCTTATAACTTTAAATTCACCATTCTCACGATCAATTAATACTTTAACATTTGTCTTAGAATCATAATTCTTTTTATATGCTGTAATAAGACCTTGTTCCATTGCATCATATACAACATCTTCATCAATATTTTTCTCTTCAATAATATTTTTAAGAGCTTTTATAAATTCTTTCCCGTTCATATTTTAACCTCTTTCCTTACTACTTATATCAAGTATATATTCTTCTTCAATTAAATCATATTCATCTAATATTGGATTAATTATATTAGTAGCTTCAACTATCGTATCAATATCTAAGCCCGTATCTTTATCTAAAATAATCTTTAGATAATTGTATTTTCCTTCTTTTTCCCATGTAATAGAATCGATTTTAATATCCATTTTATTCATATCATCAACAATGATATCATGAACACGCTTTAAGATTTCATCCATAAAGTACCTCCCAAACAATAACAAAAGTGGGAATTGCTGCCCACTTAAATCTGCTAAATATAGTATAACAAAGATATTTTTTAATGTAAAGACTTATTTTAGCCCCTTTTCTTGTTCGTTAGATCCTAACATAGATTTTGCTACATCAATATATTCTTTCATAGCCTGAACTCTATCTACTAACGAAGTATACTCTTTTACTATGGTAAGAGCAGAGCGAAAAGACTCCCCATTAATAGCCATATCAGCTTCATACTTTTGAATAGTATCAGTTCTTGAAAGTTCACTTAGTCTAGTTTGCATAGCATCAAATTCTCTTTCAAGGTAAATTATATACCCTTGTCCACTAGTAGCTATTTGTGACTTTATAATTTCTATATCAATATCTGAAACACTTCTTTTATTATCCAAATTATCCATAAAAATCTCCCCTTCATTGGTACCCATTATACCATGGATGCTATTCCATAGCAAATTACTTCTCTAACAATTGCTTTGCTAAAGGTTCATCTCTATGTTTTAAATAATAATCTGTATCAAATAGAATATGCATCAATTTATCGTGACTCTTTAATTTATATTTTATTTTTTCCGAATGTTTGTTTAAATCTTTCATAATATGTCTCGAATAATCTACTGCTACCATAAATTCAGAACCCGCCGATAAGAATATACTTGAAAATATTAAATTATCAATATTATCTATTAAGACAGTTAATATATCACTTAAGAATTTTATACTTACAATATCTAGTACTCCATCCTTATATATATTTAATATACCAAAGAAGATTGCAATCCCTAAAAACCACATCTTTACTCTTCCTAAGAATGAGGATTTAGTAACTGCACCAAATATTGATCCTAAAACATTTATTAAAGCTATTCCAACCTCTAATATTAATGGAAGTATAAATATCACATTATAAGTACTTAGTATAAGTATAACCATTATTCCAAAACATTTATCAGCAACTGCATCCATAATTGACCCAAACATAGATTGAACATGAAAAGTTCTTGCAAGTAAACCATCAAAGAAATCAGTAAGTAATATCAAGACCACAAAAATAAGTAATATTTCAGGTTTTAAGACTCTCCATAGAAATGGAAGCAAAAATGTAGCTACAACACGCATCATAGTTAAAATGTTTACAAACTTTTTCATAATTCACCTACTTTATATCTATTAAATAGTTAGTGTCTGCATCTATTATTTCAATACTAACGATTTTCTCACTCTTAACACTAACATTAATAATTGTTCCATCAATGTCATATTTATAAAGCGTAGCATCGCCTTCAAGCATTTTAAGACCTTTACTATTCATAAGTAAATCTACTAAACTATTTATATTAATATATTCTACTTTTAATGCTAAAAACAACTCAGGATTTTCTTTTTCTTCATTTAAGACAACTTCATAAACTATATTATCTTTAATTACAAACTTTTTTAAAGAAGTCGTCTCTGATTCAAATAAGCCAGATTCAATATTATCAGCATAGTCATATGTAATATAGTATTTATTATCTAAGTTTGTTACAGCATAACTAAACTTAGTGTTTCCTACCAATAAATCATTTAAAATATCTCTGTAACTTTTTGCACTAACAGGGGCAGTAGTTTTATTACTTTCTTCATCCCCACTAGCATCTTTGCTTGTACCCTTTGCTGTTGCAACAACAATAAGTATTACAAAACATAAAAGAAAGTATAAAGATAATTTTATCAAAGCTTTAAAAGCTGGGCTTTGTCTATATAATTCATAAACTAGTCGGAATTTAGAAACTTTCTTTTCTTCTTCCTCATTGTTTTCATTTTCTTTTTTCATTATTCACCAACTTTCGTATTTAAAAGTTTTGATTTATCAAAGCCATTAAATAAATCTTTAACATACATTTCTTTTTTTCCTGCTGGTTTAACCTTAGTAATAAGTATTTCCCCATCTAAACACCCTATTCCAAAACTATCTTTATTAACGGAAGAAATAACTCCAACTTCGCATCTCTTTTCATCGCCAATAATACACTCAATTATTTTCCATTCTTCTCCTAATATTTTCGTATTAGCTAAAGGAGCTGGATTTATACTTCTTACAAAGTTATATACTTCTTTTCTCGTTTTATTAAAATCAATTACTTCATCTTCTCTTTTTAACATTTTAACGTAAGTAGCTACTTCATTATCTTGTGGAATATCAAAGTTCTCACACTCCATAATACGTGGAAGTGTATCCATAAGTGTTTTAGCACCTAACTTACTTAATTTTTCACTTAATGTACCTAAAGTGTCCGTATCTTCAATTGGTATTTCTCGTGCTTGAATGATATTTCCGGTATCAATTCCCTCATCCATATACATAATAGTAATTCCGGTTGAACTTTCTCCATCTCTAATAGCAGCTGTTATTGGACTTGCACCTCTATACTTAGGTAAAAGGGATGCATGAACATTAATACAACCATGTTCTGGATAATCAAGTATTTGTTTAGGAACAATCTGTCCATATGCACAAGTTATAACGATATCTGGCTTCTTATTTAAAACAAATTCATATTCATTTCTTAACTTCTCAGGAGTAAATACTTCTATATTATTTTCTAATGCAACTTGTTTTACTGGACTTGGTGTTAATACTTTTTTTCTTCCAACATAAGCATCAGGTTGAGTAACAACACATAAGACAGTAGTATGCTCAATTAATTCTTTTAATACTGGAACAGCAAACTCTGGTGTTCCCATAAAAACAACTTTCAAGTCTTTCATAATATCACCTATTATTATTATACTATAGAAAATACTCAATTTACATAAAAATTGACAATAAATAATGTAATAATTTAAAAATTTTGATATATTAAAAATGGAAGTGATTAAATGAAAAAATTTAAAGATAAACTAAAATATATACTACCCATGTTCATTATTTCTCTCATTTTTATAACAATAGGTAGTAAAAACTCCCCCCTTTATTTATTAAATGATTGGTATGATGCTCAAGCATTCATGACAATGGGAAAAGGACTTATAAATGGACTTATTCCTTATAAAGATTTATTTGAACAAAAAGGTCCAATATTGTATTTTATATATGCCATAGCTAATTTAATAAGTACAAAATCATTTATTGGCGTATATATTATAGAAGTATTGTCATTCACAACGTTCTTAACGTTAATTAGAAAAACCATTAATCTATTCTTTGATGATAAATATTCTATTCCAAGTATAAGTGTTTTAGCTTTCGCAATAATGTTACTTCGTCCATTTGGACATGGCGGATCTGCTGAAGAATTATGTTTACCATTCTTCGCCTACAGCATCTATTCAATGCTTAAATATTTAAAAACCGGAAGTATAACAAATAAAGAAATTATAATAAACGGCATGATGGCTGGAATAGTTCTTTGGATAAAGTATACTTTACTAGGATTCCACTTTATTCTAGCTGCTACTTTCTTCTTCGTTAATTTTTTCAAACACGATTACAAGAATGCTTTCAAATCAGCTTTTATTTATCTATTAGGTATGGGTATTGTAACAATTCCCGTACTAATATTCTTCATAGTTAACGGAGCTATAAAAGAATTATTTAATGTATATTTTATAATTAATATGACATCATATTCTAAAATAACTTCTACATTCAAAAAAATTACAACAGCATTTAGTCTTCTTGGATTAAATTTAATATCTAATATACCATTTATTATATTTATACTTATACCTCTAATATACTACACAAGAAAAAAATTAGATTTTAAAATTAAAGGTTCTAAAATAATAATCTTAATATCATTCTTATTCATGGGATTAGGAACATTCATTGGTGGAACTAATTACTTCTATTACTCATTTATAATTACACCATTTATGGTACTAGGAGTATTACTTATAAATAGATTATTAACTAAATACAATGTTAGAATGAATACAATTAGGAATTTCTCATTAATACTTTTACTTGTAACTGCATTAATTCAGTTCTCACCTAATTTTGAATATACTCATAGAAAACATGATGATTATGCTCAATTAGTATTTGCTGACATTATAAATGAAAGCAAAGATAAAACCTTAATTAATTATGGATCTCTTGATGGAGGATTTTACTTCACAACTGATACATTACCTGAATGCTACTACTTTATGAGAAATAATTTCTCATACTCAAATTACCCAGAAATGTTTGAAGAACAAAAAAGATATGTCTTACAAAATAGACCACACTTTGTTGTATCAAGAACAAACTATTTATTCTTAAGTGATAATAACTATAAACTTATTAAATCTTTTAGACAAAAATATGAAGATGAATATCATGTCTATTATCTATATGAAAGAATACCACAATAAAAGACTCAATCGAGTCTTTTTTATTATGCAGCTTCTTTTATTACAACATTATCAGTTGTCCAAGACGAAGGTCTACTCGTATCCGGTAATGAAAGTACCCAATCTTGAGCAGTTTTATCTTTAACATAAATCTTTACATCAGTTAATTTAGAAGCAGTAAAAGCTTCCTTTGTCACTATTTCCTTATCCGCTAATGTTTCTATATTCCAATTACTTATATCTACTTTTGCTATATTTGGAGACTCAGCAAACAAGCCTCCTAAAGTCGTTACATTTGATACATCAAAGTTACTTATGTTTATTTCTGCTAAATTATCACATCTAGCAAACATCCAAAGCATACTAGTTAAATTTGGAGTTCTAAAATTACTTAAATCTAATTTAATTAGATTTTTGCTTCCATGAAACATACAACTCATATCTTTTACATTTGAAGTATTAAAATTACTTACATCTAATGAAGTTAACTGACTGCAATATTCAAACATATGTGACATGTCAGTTATTTTGTCAGTAATGAAATTACTTACATTCAATTCTTTTAATGATGAACAACTTGCGAACATAAAATTTATACTTATTACATTACTTGTATCAAAATTGCTTACATCTATTGTTGTGAGGTTACTGCAATTATAAAACATACTTGACATATCTATTGCTTTACTTGTATCAAAGTTGCTTACATCTAGTGTTGTGAGATTGAGGCAATTATAAAACATATCTGACATAATTGTTACGTTGCTTGTATCCAAATATTGAAAGTTTTTTACCTCTTTTAAATTATTAAAATAAGCAAATATATTTGAACTATTTGTATTAGCTATTACTCCTGTATCTCCCTGAATATATAATGTATAGGCGGTTGTATTAGTTAAGTCTTTATTATCATGATCCTTATTTGTTGTTAATGTTCCTTCATTTGGGATTAAATAAGCCATTACACTTTTATCCTGTTTATCTGATACATCAAATATTAAATCTTCTGTTGTTTCTTTGGGTATTAATTTATCTTCAAATTCTACTTTTGTTATATTACTTCTATATGACCACATCCCTGTTGGAGTTGAATAGTTATTTGTTGCTATTTTCATTACTCCACTTCTTGAGAATGGCTCTACATATTCTTCCCCTAAATCAACCCTTTCCTTTGCTGCCGCATTGAATGTAAATTCTACTGGTACTTCTATTGGTGAATCAACCAACTTTAGCATTGATATTGTTAATGTTCCAGATTTTGTTTCACCTGCTGGGACTTCCATTTGATGTGGTGTGTATTCAAGTGTGATTAATTCTGTTGTTCCTGCTGTACATGTTAGTATTATATCTGCATCATAATTTCTTGAAGTGTTAGTTATTTCATATGTTAGTATTGCTTTATCATCTAATGTTTTAAGTTCATTTGAGACAAAGTTTATGTGTTTCTTATCTTCTGAGATAAAATCATTTCTTTTTCTTCCATCTAGTTTTGCACTTGTAAAAATTACATTAAAGTCATCTTTATTTTCTCCAACAGCAAGTATTCCATTTAACACTAAAGTTGTACTTACCGTTGCAAAACCAATTACTAGAAATACAATTAACATGATTATTACTGATTTACGTTTGTTCATAAGTTCACCTACTACTACACTTATTGTTATCTTTATTATAGCAAGTATTCAAGTTTTATTCATCGTATTTAGCGTATAAACAAAGTCTATTTTACATATAAAAAGACACCCTTTATTAAAAGTGTCTTACTTACATAAATTATCTAAAGCTTTGAATAGTTCATCTACTTCTTCTTCAGTTTTAAGTCTAGCTCCTGATGCAAACTTATGTCCACCACCATTAAACTGACTAGCAACTTCATTAACAACTATTCCTCTACTCCGTATATTTATTTTAAATTGTTCATTCTTCTCATCATAAGATGAAAAAGCCCATACTTTAATTTCTTTTATAAAATTAAAATCATTTACCATGTTAGAAGCAGTTGAAGAATCTACTCCATATTTCTTTATAATATCATTAGTTATTTTAATATAACCAAATCCATTTTCTGTTATATTAATATTGCTTATTAAATATGCTTCAAATCTCTTTTCATCAATACTTCTTTCATATAGATTATTATAAGTATCTTTTAAATCAATCGTATAATCATTAAGAAGTTTTGCACATACTTCAAAAGTTCTTGGAGTAGTATAACTAAGTAAAAATCTATCTGAATCAGCAACAATACCTAAATAAAGTTTACTTGCTATTTCATCAGTTATTTTTAACTTAGTCTTATACACAAGTTCAGCAATTAATTGACACACACTCGAACTTTGAGTATCTACTAATTCTAAATTACAAACTTTCTCCTCACATGGATGATGATCAATTTTAATTAGATAGTCATATCTTGGTGCATATGCTGAATCAACTCTTTCTAAAGTTGGTACATCTAAAATAATTAATAAAGCATGAGTTAATTTGGATTCATCAATTTTATCAAGAGTTCCTAAGTATTTAAATCTTGCAACACCTGTTCCAACGGCATAGACATTTTTATTTGGAAAATTCTTCTTAATAATATCTCTTAATGCTATTTCACTCCCAATCGCATCAGGATCTGGACCAACATGTCTAGCAATCACGATTGTATCATACTCTTTAATTTTTTTTAATATTTGCTTATATATATTTACCAAGATATCTCACTACCAAACTATTATTTATTAATTAATTCAAATGTATCAAGAGCTATCATTAACTCTTCATTTGTTGGAATTACATAAACTGGAACACTTGAATCTTCTTCACTTATAATTCCCTCATGAATATCACAATAACTTGCTACTTGCATGTTCTTTTCTTTATCAATCTTTATTCCTAGAGAAGCAAGTCCATTAACAATTTGTTCTCTAAATTCACGAGCATTTTCTCCTAAACCTGCAGTAAAAGTAATTGCATCTACTTTTCCGTCTAATTCAACATAATATTTTGCAATATAATCAATGATTCTCTTTGCACACATATCATTAGCCAAAATAGCTTTTTCATCATGTTCTTCAAACATTGCATGTTCAATATCTCTATGATCTGCAAATCTTTCACTAATTCCTAAAAGTCCACTTTCTTTATTTAATGCATTATCAATTTCGGCTATAGACATACCAGTTTTTGTCATGACAAATGGAATAAGAGAATAATCTATATCTCCTGAACGAGTTCCCATAATTAATCCAGCATTTGGACTAAATCCCATTGTTGTGTCATAACTTTTAGAGTCTTTAATACAACAAACACTTGAACCAGAACCAATATGGCAGTTAATAATATTAATACTGTCCTTACCAAGTTTTTCTATCATAGTTTTTGTAATAAATTTATGACTTGTTCCATGGAAGCCATATTTTCTAACACCATAATCTTTATACCAAGAATAAGGTACTGAGTATAAATAATTTATTTCAGGTATAGTTTGATGGAATGAAGTATCAAATACACCAACCATTGGAGTATCAGGCATAGCACTTCTAAATGCACGATAACAAGTTATATTTGCAGGATTATGAAGTGGAGCAAGTTCATTATATTTTTCAACTTTGCTTATTACTTCATCATCTAATAAAACAGATGAACTAAATGCATCTCCTCCATGAACTATACGATGTCCTACACCATCAATTTCATCTAAAGATGAAACAATGCCATTACTTAATAATTCTTCTTTTAAGAAATTTACTGCATCAGTATGATTATCAAGTTTAGCTTCTTTTTTAGTCTTTTTGCCATCTATTTTGATACTATAGAAACTTTCATCTGTTCCTATTCTTTCAAAATAACCACTAATTAATTCTTTTTCACTTGGAAGTTCAATACAATTAAATTTTAAAGATGAACTACCAGCATTTACAGTTAATATTTTCATAAATTTCACACCCTTCTCCCGTATTATAGCACAAAAAAAAGATATTCCCTACCTTTTTTTTATGTTTATATTTCCTTTTACGGAATTATCCATTTTATCACTTAAACTAGAACCTTTAAAACTATTTAAGCCTATGTTATAGCCATAATTATTACTATAATCTTCTTTTATCTTTTTATATTCGCTCTTCTCATTCAAATCACTTAATTTATCCATAATATCACCATTAATATTATGGGTAAATTAATTCTATTTATTCACATACATAAAGTGAATCTAAATTAGATAAAGCTTGCTTATAAGTATCATAATTATTAATCGAGTCAATTACCATCTTTAACTTCGAAAATTCACTAGTTAATTCCTCTACGCGAACCTTGTCATACTCTTTAGGATTAAATTGAATTCTAACTGAATAATCTGAAGTAGTTCCTTGCATACCTGGGGAATTAATTCCATTTAAATTTTTATTACTAATTTCACCAACAATTAAATTTGCTGCCTCATATCCTTCTAAATCAGAAGTTTTAGATGTATACGATATCATAACATTATTTATAACAGAATCTTTAATTGTAAAACTATATACACTTTCAAAAGCATCATTTGATAATTTACAAGTTCTAATAGTTGCCTGTGAAACAGGAGTTGGCACATAAGTTTCTTCTTTAAGTAATAGTAAATCTTGATTAAAGTATCCGAACAATCCAACACCTAGGAGCACTATTACAGCAAATGCCCAAACGATAACCACCTTTATATTCATAGTATCACCTATTATGATTATATAAAAAAAACATCTCTTTTACAAGATGTTTAAAATTAGTTTACTTATAATATACTTGAATGCTCTTCACTTAATTTATTAGTAACTTTTATAACTTCAGAATTAACAACTGCATCCTTTAATAAACTTTCATAATCAAATGTTTCTTCTGCTTCTTCTGCTTTAGTTATATCAGGATTTATTACTGGATGATCTGGTACAAATATAGTACAACAATCTTCATATGGAAGTATTGAAGTTTCATAAGTATCAATACTTTTAGAAATATCAATTATATCTAATTTATCTAAACATGCAACAGGTCTTATAACTGGCATTTTAGTAACACTATTAATTACTGACATACTAGTTAGAGTTTGACTAGCAACTTGTCCAATTGATTCCCCATTTATTAAAACCTTACAATTATTTCTGTTAGCAATTCTTTCTGATATTCTATACATCATTCTTCTCATAATTGTCACTAAATACTCACGAGGGCAATTTCTTAAAATTGCTTCTTGTATTGCTGTAAAATTTACAACATGAAGCTTAACATATCCAGAATACTCTGATAATTTCTTAGCAAGTGTAATAACTTTATTTTTAGCAGCTTCACTTGTATGAGGAGGACTTTCAAAATAAACTGCTTCTATTCTGACACCTCTTTTTAAAGCAAGATATCCAGCAACTGGAGAATCTATTCCACCTGATAACATAAGAAGGCCTTTACCAGCAACACCAACTGGATATCCACCAATTCCTTTAATCTTATCAAAATAAATATAAGAAGACCCAAAACGTATTTCAACATTAATAACAAGTTCAGGATTGTGAACATCAACTTTTGATTTTTGTTTATTCTTAAGCACAACCCCGCCTAGGACTTTAGATACCTCCATAGAAGTCACTGGATAACTTTTATCACTTCTTTTGGTTTCTACTTTAAAAGTGTTAATCTCTTTATCCTTAATAAGTTCAATTAAAGAAGATTTAATATTATCAAAGTTATTATCCTCTAATTCATAACCAATATTAATTTCATGAATACCAAAAGTCTTTTTAATTTTCTCTGTAACATTATCTATTATATCTTCAGAAGCATAAATAAACATACGCCCTTTATCATACTTAATATCAACATCATAATCTACTAAACTAGATTTTAAATTATCTTTTAAAGTTGTAATAAAAAAATTAATATTATCTTTCTTAGTTGTTAATTCTCCATATTTTATAATTATAAGCTTTTTCATTGTATCGCCTCATCCGATATTATTTTAACATAATTAAGAATAAACTTGAAGACAATAATTTTATATGTTATTATGTATGTAGATGAAGGAAACTTCATACAATATAAAAGGAGAATTCGATATTGGCGTGTCGAATGTCTACCATTTTTATTAAATGTTGACATTTAAGTTTTCACTTAGATGTCTTTTTTATTTACCCAAATATGTAATTTTAGCATATCCATTACCACGTTTGGCACAATTAGCTGTTGGCGCTGAAGACGCACAAGTTGTTGAAATAGTTTTAGTTGATTCTTCGCTAGATTGTGCACAATTATAACAGTACATTGCTTTATTTGTTAGAAGAGTATTACCAATATAAGAAGAGCCGCCACAGCTTAATACTTCACTTGTACCTCCGCCATACCATCCTCCTC
>CAYWFZ010000026.1:0-25084 GCA_964458035.1 uncultured Muribaculaceae bacterium
AAAAAAATCATTTCTTTTTAGAAATGACTTTATTGAGTTAACTCTCTTTTTTTAGGTTTTTGTTTTTTCTCTAGCAAACTTGTTAATGTAACTGGATCAGTTGTTTTTGAAATTACTTTAAGAACTTCTTCTTCATCAGGTGAATATTCAACTTCTAGTAAACAACAATCATTAGTTTTAAATACTCTGCTTGCGATTTTAAAAGTAAAAGATTTTCCAGACTTAAGTAATCTTGAAAGTTCTTCCTCTTGCATATTTAAGGCAAATTCAATATAAGGATATCTTCCATCTTCCCATTCTTTTCCTTCCCATACTTCTTCCCAATCAAGGATATGAGGAAATCTTTCATCATTGAAGTGAGTTTCAAATATTTCATGAAGTGAGATTGCTAATTTCTTTAAAACAGTTTTACTAACATGAGCTTGAGTAAGTTTTTGGCTTAGATAATCATAATAGGTTTGATCATATCCAACTCCACCAATGTACTCAATATATGTGTATCCAGCAGTTGGTTCATCTGCATACTTTTTAGAGTAAGCTACATCATCTAAAAATAAAACATCTTCTATTTTATGAACTCCTCTTTCTATACAGAGTATTGCTAAAATTTCATCCATATTTGGATCTAATTCAGGTAACCCTTCTCTTATCTTTTTACTTAAAAGTTCTTTAAATTCTTGACAATCTTCATTAGTAAATCCACCGTATTGAAATACCATGCGGCAATAATCAAGCATACCTATTGAAAATTCTTTTTCATCTAAATAATATTTTATATCATCTATAAAAGCCATAGTTTATCTCCTTTTTCTATTTATTGTATACAAGTATAAGCACTTAAGTCAAGAACAATTAACATAATAATAAAGTCTTATACAAGATTCATATACTTTAGCAGATACTTTTATATAATTATTTAATACATATTCAACTATGGAAATTTTTTCTAAAACTAATTGTTATCTCTAAGTAAGAAAAATATATATCAATATTAGATAAGCATAACTATCAAAAAAAGAAATGGGTTATTCCATTTCTTAATTATCGTCATCTTCTTTAAGGTATTCATTATTATAAAGGGAATTGTATTGATATGGTGTATATATTTCATTAGTATACTCATCTACTTCTGGCATTGGAATATTTTCAAATTGTTTTATCCAATCATTTGAAATATCTAAGACGTAGGTATATGGTAGTATATCATAGAAATAATTTGGATTTTCAGCTACTAAAGATTTAATTCTTGGTTTTTCTACTGTTATAAGGAAGTTTCTGAATCCCTTTACTCTTGATGTAAGTATTTCTCCATACTCAGTTTTTCTAGTCATTAGAATAGTAAATAGTAGATTTATAAATATACAGGCAAATGCTACATTATATAATATATTAAATTTAGGATCTAAATCCATTACTATACGATAAGCAACTAGACTTAGTAATATAATAGCAATATTTCTTATTATACATCCGACAATTTGCTTTTTTGAATTTTTATCCATTATTTTGTGCTTAAATTCATTTTTTAATATATTTTCTACTTTATCGAATGTATGATAGAATTCTTTTTGTTCACTTAAGATTATTACATCACATCTTTTAAATAGATCTTCATGTACAATTTTCTCTAGTTTAGATAACTCCTCTAATGTTGAAGTAATTCGTTCATATTCTTCTAAATCTTTTTCGTATTGAAGAACCATTTCATTATAAAGTGATTTTCTCTTTTCTGTACAAGATCCTTTTGGTTCTGGAATATTTACTGGTTTTTTTACTAAATTAGTTATTCTTATATTATTGTGTTTATCTTTTAATTCTTCTATTTTGATATAACCTTTACTAGCTAATTCAATAATAAGTGAAATTGTTAACTTTTTAATTGATTGTTTTTTATTGTAGATATAACCTATTTCAGCAGGATTTAAGTTATCTGGAGGATAGAATTCAACTGTTTCAATTTCCTTTTCATTATCTTTACCATATTTAAACCATTTTATGATGGTCCATATAGTTAGTAATATAATTATACTAATTAAAGTAATTGTTTTAAATCCATAAGTTGAATTAGTCCCTTCAAAATAATCTTCTGGAAGTTCAATATCAACTGTTAAAGCTCCATTTAATCCTTTATAAATATAGTTAAATGTAGAATCATTGCACTCACCATTTTCATTTGTATTATATGACTTACTGCAGTATTCTTCGCGCTTTATTTCATAATTTTTTTCATCATTGAAGTGAGCATATATTGTATTATCTTCAACATGATAATCTACTATTTCATTAACATTATTCTGTCTTTCTTTATCTAAAAAGAAATTAACATCATACCCTTTTATACTTTTTGGCATATGGATTTCTAGATTTGCATCTTTTATTTCTGTTCCCCAGTTTTCTCCAAAAGCATAGAAGATAAATTCATCAAATCCTTCGTATGGGTCATTACCCATATCATAAATATAGTTTATAATGTATTCTTTTGGTCCTTTTTTTAAATAAGTGTTTTTATTTCCAATCGTGATACCTTTTTTCCAAATATGGCTATCAACTTTATAGACTTCCCCAATTGCACGATAATCTGTTATATTACTTTTTCTATCTAAGGTATTTCCATCAAGGCTGGTATACCTATTCCATGTTGGTGTTAATTCTTTTATACCATGCATCATTCCACTTGTAAAATTTACTGTAATTTTTTCGCTTACTCTTATCTTGTTATCTAATCCAACATCTAATACCAGATCAAACTTATCAATGGTAAAACCATCAGCTGTATTAGATGATGTATAAAAAAGATCTGCAGATTTAAAATAATCCAGGATGGCACTGCAAACAATGAATCCAACAATAATATAAAAAAAGAGAATTATATTCTTTAAACTATTAGAAATAATCCTTTTTATTTTTCTTAAAATCCTTTTAAATTTATTCATAAACTTTCCTCTTTCTATCCGAAAGATTGTAATATTGAAAGTACTAGCAAAAGCATAACTCCTACACCAGTACATACTAGCATTTGCATTGTTTTTGATTCCATTTTATCAAGACGAGACTTGTATCTTGCTTCTCTTGCTTTTTGTTGTAAAGATGAAACAGTTCGAGAGAATGTTAGTAATTGTTCTTGTTTTCTTTCTTGTTTACCTAATCCTAAACGGTATAGAAGTCTCATCATACGCATTGAATCACGTACGGGATACTCTCGTGCAAATTCCATATATGGCTGAACGCTTGAATCTCCAGCATTAATCTTTTCAATTAAATCCCTTAATCCCTCTTGGAAAATCTCTGGTGCATCTCCGACTGATTTACCTAAAGCAACGGGAACAGTATAATGTTGAATTAAAATTTCCAAGTTCTTTAAGTAATATGGCAATTGGGCATCTATCAAATGTAGATGACTCTTGTAATGTTGTTTTAATTGCATATAAGGTAGTTTAAACATACCAAAGAATATTGCAAAAACAATTAATACAGTTGAACCACTTAATTTATTAATTAACATAAATCCTAGAAATAAACTTACTAATAAGGCTTGTCTTAATCTCGCATTAAATAGTTTATCAATATCTACAGCATCACCATATTTTGCTTTAGCATAGAATTCAAAATCACTTTCCTGAAGTCTTTTAAAATATACGGCATTATCATCAACGAATTTATTAATACTAAATCCGCCGATATATTGCATAACGAATAAAATAATTACTGCTAAAAAACCTATCTCTATATACATATTACTCAACCCCCGTATCTTCATTATAGAATTTTTCACCTGATATAATAAAGTAAGAGTTAATTATTATAACTATATGTAGTAGTACTTGAACATACCATAACGATAACATTGCTTTATAATTATTTTTATCTAGTAAAGTTTGTATTAACATAACTAAGAAATATAAAGCTAAACCAAACATAACGAACTTTTTATGTGATGCTTCACGGTCCATTTTATCACGATATACACCTTCAACTAGAAGGTCAATATCTAACATCATGTTTTCAAATGATTCACCAGAATCTTTTGCACCCTCTTTAGTTACCTGTAAAAACAATTGATGCATATTTTTTACCATATAATATGGGTATTTTTGGTTAAACCATTCTACAGCCTCATCTATAGTACCATTTTGATAAGACATGCTTATCATAGTTTGTACATCAGATAAAACTGGATCTTCTAGGATATTTGAGGCCACTACACCTTCAAGCGCTTTAACGAAAGATTGTGTAGTATTAAACTCATTTATAACATTTGAACAATATACTTGAATCTCTTCAAAAATGTATTCACTGTAAACACGTTTATTCTTTAAATATGCTAAGTATGGAATAAACATGATTGATACACCCATATAAAATATGGCCATAACGATACTATAAAAATATATATAACCTATTACAAGGAATAAACCACCTATAAGTATAACTTGAACTAAGTATTCTTTAGGGCCATATTCTTGACCTAATTCTTTACTCTTTTGGCTTACCTCTTGATAACTATAAGGAGCGTATTTGTTATAGATATTTTTTATACTTGTAGCAATAAATTTGTAGACGTTTTCACCATTTTGTTGGCGATAAGAAACTACAAATATACCTATAACTAACATTATAAATAGTTCCATATAGCATACCTTCTTTCATATTATTTTATTTAAGCTGATGTTGGTGCTGTTTGCATTACATTAGCTTGCGGTATTGGTGTTGTATTACTGTTTACAACATTTGGTTGTATTGCAACAACTGGACTTGTAGACACTTGTTGTGCTTGCGGTTGAGCATTTAATTGTGGTTGTTGCATTGCTTGTGGCTTTGGTTGCACTTGTGGCATTTTAACATTTTGCTGTGTTGCAACCGGCCCAACTGGTACATTATTTGCCTGAGGTGGCTGTTGTGCTACATTTGTTTGAGGCACTTGCGGTTGTGCGTTAGCAACAGGAGCCTGAGGTTTCTGTGCACTTGGTATATTGTTTTGAGCTTGGACCGGCACTGAAGTTTGTGTATTTTGATTCGACACAGCATTAGTTGCAGGTGCTACTGGTTGAACCGGAGATGAAGCTAATTGTGCTCCTCCATTTGACGAATCACTTGCTTCATCACCATTCATATTAAATGGATCATTTTCGCTGTGAACAGGTGTTTTAACCTCTTCTTTTGCAACTGCCGCAGTCTTATTGGTGTCATCATACCCTTCTTCTGCATCCCCTATTCCAAATGGGTCATCAGGTAGTTCAACATTTCCAATTGATAGATAATCTCTTAAGTTTTGTGTTGGATTACGCATAATTACTCGTCCATCTAATTGTTTTTGATATAAAAGATTAGTTGAGGGTTTTTGCGTTTTTGGATCAACATAGAATTCACACACTTCAATTATTTCACGTTGGAATCTTCCTAAACGTTTAGAAAAATATCCTTTAACGTATATACCAATTTGAACATATCTATGGATTGATCCTAAAAACTGTTCAATATCTTGACTTGATTCAAGTAGTGAATACATACGCATTGGAATTGATACAGCACGATCGGCATGTATTGTTGAAAGAATGTGGTGTCCTGATGATATAGAGTTACGGACAGCCATAACAGCTTCTGCAGAACGAACTTCGGCAAGAAGAATCCAAATTGGGTTCTGTCTCATGCAGGCTACAAGTGATTCAGTGTATGATGCAATATTATTTGTTTTCATTGCTACGATATCACGTGTAGGGAAAATCTTATCTAAGTGAAGTTCAAGAGTATCCTCAATAGTGATAATCTTTTCATCTTCTTTTGTTTTACTTGCTAGGTATTTTACTAGCTCAGTTTTACCACTACCAGTTTCTCCGGCAACCATTATATTACAATGTCCTTCAACACATTTAAGTAAAAAGTCATGTATTTTTTCTGTAACATATTGTTCATTTAATAATTTATCTTTATTTAATCTTATTTTAGCTGGTGTCTTACGGATAAGGCAAGCTATTCCATTAGTAGCAATTGAATCATGTACGAAATTCATACGTAATTCTGCTGATTCAGCATCTAGGAATGGATGAGCCATATTAAATGTTTTACCCATAACGTTAGAACATTGGAAAGCAAGCTTTTCCATAAATGTATTATTAATATCTGGTCGGTTGATTTGATATATACCTTTAGATAAAGTTTTTAGCCATACTTGTCCACCATTACTATAGGAAATATCGGTAACATCATCTTCTTCTAAAAACTCAGATAAAGGTCCAAAATCCATTTGATCAAATATTGAATTTAACATATGATCATCCCTTTCTCTAGAATTATTACTATCCAGCTATATAAACTGATTTACTTAATATAAAGTTTTCAATTTCCTCATTAACAATTTGTGTTTCTTTTGGGTTTTCTGAATATCCAGCATTTCTCGGTACTGGTATAATTTCAATACTATTTGATGTTATTAACAATGCCTTTCTTAAAAGTTCATTGTATTCGCGAGGAACAATAAAGTATAATTTAGCAGGTTTAGGTAACTTATTATCATCATCTAGTGCAAAAACATCATTACCATCTTTATCAACTACTTTAGTTACTTTTAAACTCTCAACAAATTTACCGAACATTACATAGCCATCGTCATCTACTGCCTTAAAATACAAATCTATATAGTTTCCTGGCATTATTGAGCATCCATATGTTGAATGGAAATCAACATCAAGGTCAAATACTGTGTATCCATCTGGAGCATCTGTAACAGGAGTTTTTTCTGCTTCTTTTTCATCTACTAGCTGTTCAAGGAAGAAAAAACTTTTTTCAGGTATCTGATAACCTTCTGCTACATATTTTCCGTATAGTGAACGGGTATTTTGAATTAGTCCACGTCCAGTTTGTGTTATAAATGTACCGCTTATTTTAACATTTCTTACCATATCATTAGTTATTTCTTTTTTTGAAGTAATTTTCTGTACTGCATAGGGAATTGATGCCGGTTGAACAGCTCGATTCACTAAATAACTATATACAAAGTAAACTGCAACTATTAGTGCGATTACAAGTAAAAAAGTTAAAGTATTTGGGTTACTAAAAAATCTTTTAATATTAACTTTTATGTTTTCTTTATCCATAGATTTAAGCCTCCTAATTAAAGTCTCTAACTTGATCTCTTATGAATTGTTGTAAATATTCACTTCCTACTTCTGTTTCTCCAGCAGCAGCAGTGTAATTTTTATTATAAATAACTGGTGATAGTTTTATATCCCCTTCAACCCACTGTGTTTCTCTTAATAAATCAAACATAGCATCATCTACTGCGAATAGTAACTCAGTTGGTTCTCCATACGCTAATGTATTTTTTACAATATTATTACCCTTAGAATCTTTAACTGCTAATACTCTTATACTTCTAATTAGACAGCCATAAATTACTAAGTTTTGATTATTAAAGTCAGTTGCTGACATAAATAAATCAATATAGTCTCCGGCTCTTATGGAGTTTGCAAAAGTTGTTTCTTTATCAACCTCTAGACTATATATAGTCTGTCCATCTTCAATGTTAGCAAATGCAGCATCAGGCATTTCACTAGCCTCACTTAATTGTTCTTTATAAAATAAACTCCCTTTTGGTATTGTTGTTTTATGAGAAACATATTTTCCAACTACATCCTTTACATTTCTCACAACATTTCTTGCTTCACTTACGTATGTTGAGGCTATATTTATTCTACCTACATAATCATTTGTTATTAGAGTTCTTGAAGGTATTGTTTCCTTTGCTACTGGTAAGCTTGTTGGAGAAATAGCATCTTTTACACGAATATTATAACCGATAACTAAAGTTAATACACAAGCAGCAAAACCCAACACTGTTACAGTGTTTTTATTACCAACAAAACGTTTAATTGCACCCATTCCACTTTTGGACTTATTTTTTGCCATTTAAATTTCCCTCCAATATAAAAATAACATCACACTAACTAAACCCTCTACTATGACAATTATAGCACAAATTTGTTCTTTTTCAAACAAAAGAAGTTAAAGTGTGTTAAAATAATTGTAGGTGATAATCGTGGAAGCAAAATCAGGATTTAAATCTACTTGTTTTTACTCTTTTTTGATATGTTTTTTTATTTTTTTATTACAAATATTTTCTGTATCTTTATTATTTGTCATTACTTCTAATCAGGAATTATCGTACTTTTTAGGATATCTAATAACTCTTTTAATTGTAGCATTTAAATTTAGAAAAAAACTTTTGGAAGATGCAAAAAGTTTTAAAATAGATGTAAAAGGAAATGTAAAAAACATTGTTATTGTTTATATCGGTTCAATTCTACTAATGTATATAGCGAACGCTATTTTATATAAAATATTCGGCAACATTGCAAGTAACGAAGAAAGTGTTAGAGATGTCTTGTTTAAAAGTCCTTTACTTATGGGATTATCATTTGGGCTTATTGGTCCGATAATAGAGGAACTTTGTTTTAGATATCCCTTTAGAGATGCCAAGATAAAAAAAGAGTTCAAATTTATTATATATACTATTATCTTTGCTCTAGTACATATTATTGGAGATTTTAGTATCTCTGGTCTTCTTTACATTATACCTTATCTATTTTTAAGTATTAGTATAGGTTACTCTTTTTATAAGACAGATAATATATATACATCAATTATTGCACATGTATTTAACAATGCATTTTCAATAATTATACTATTAGCATTTGGAGGTTAGTAATGGAAGAAAAAATTAATAATTCTATAGAAGAAAAATTAAATAAAGGAAAGAAAGCAAAGATCATTAAGATAATTTTATTTATTATATTTATTATCGTAATTGTAATGCTCTACTCTAGATATATCGGTACAAAAGGTCTAGAAATAAATGAGTACCCAATAAAGACAACTCGGTTAAATGAATCTTATGATGGCTTTAAAATAATTCACTTTACAGATTTGCATTATGGTTCAACCGTAACTTTAGATGATGTAAAAAAACTTGTAAAATCCATTAATAATGAAGATCCTCACTTAGTAATATTTACTGGGGATTTAATTGATAAAGATGTCAGTGTTTCTGAAACAGAATTTGATAAGTTAAAAGAAGAATTAGCAAAGTTAAATCCTGAAATTGAAACTTTAACAGTCAAAGGAAACCATGATTATGATCATGATTATTTTAATAAAATGGTAGAAGAATTAAATTGGCACTTTTTAGATAATACTTATGAATATATTTATTATAAAAGTGTTAATCCTATCGTGTTTGTTGGTTTAGATGATTTACTTAATGGAAATCCTGACTATACTAATGCCTTTAGTTACTTAAATGAAATTGGAGATGATGCATACACCATAATACTTGCACATGAACCTGATCAAATAGAAGAAATTAGTAACTATAATTTTAATCTATTTCTTGCTGGACACTCACATCTAGGACAAGTAAGACTTCCTTTAATTGGTTCTGTATATACCCCAGTGGGTGCTAAAAAATATTATGATGAACATTATAAAGTTAATAATGCTGATCTTTATATTAGCGGAGGTATTGGTACATCTGTAGTAAAATTCAGACTGTTAAATAAGCCTTCTATTAATCTTTATAGATTTTACACAAAATAAAAACTCCTTCATAGAATACTCTAGAAAGGAGTTTTTTCATGTATTCAAATTACCCTGGAATGAATTTAAGAAATAATAACTATTACGATGATAGATTTGGAGGATTTGCTATTCCATTTCTTTTAGGCGGCCTTGGCGGAGCTGCAGTAGTTGGCCTTTCAAGACCGAGACCAGTCTATTATAATCCTGCTCCATACCCATACTATCCGCCATACTATAACTATCCTTACTAAGTATTGCTAGCATTAGTGAATATGAGAGTATACTTGACCCTCCATAGGATATAAATGGTAAAGTTATACCAGTTATAGGAAATAAACCTATATTCATTAGAATGTGAATACTGCTTTGAATGATATACATAGATACGAAAGAAAACATTGCTAATCTTTTACTTCCTATATTATGTCTAATACAATTAATAAAATAATATATTACAAATGCATTAAATAACAAGAATATAATGGCCCCAATAAATCCAATATTTGATACGAGGTATGAAAAAGCAAAATCAGTTGTCTCATAAGGAATAGATACAATATTCTTACTTCCAAAAAGATGCGATGATCCAATTCCTATTAAAGCTCTATTTAACTGGTATGAATCATTATTAATAAGAGAAAATATTCTTTCTACTCGATAATATACAGAATAACCAAATACTCCAATAAAATAGTTACTAAACTTTAAATAAGTTAGTAATAAAAATGCAAATATACATAAAAGCGCTATGCCATATTTAATCAAACTTTTTATACTACCCTCTTTATAAAAAAGAATTGAAAAATACGTTACAAAATAAAAAACAACATTTCCTGTATCAGGTTCTAAAAATGTAAGAAGTGCTGGAATGATCGTAATAAATAAACACTTTAGTTTATATTTTTCATATTTAGTTGCAATAAAGCTCAAGTAAATAATTAATATTATTTTCATAAACTCACTTGGTTGAAAGGAAAATAATCCTAAAGTTATCCATGCTTTACTTCCATTTACTTCTTTTCCAAAAAGTAAGAGATATAAAAGAAGCGAATTAAATATAATATAAAGTAAACGAATGTTTTTACTAACTATATCATTTTTATAAAAAAATATAAGTGAAATTGCTACAACATAAAAAAGAAATTGCTTAGTAAGAAGATTAGTACTTCGCAAATTTATAAAGCTAAAGAACATAAAAATAATTAATATAATGATAATATTTTTCTTTTTCATATTATTATTTTATACATTAATATTAGTTTTAAACATATAATATATTAGATAAGTGGGTGTGTATTCATGAATTTACCAAGAGTATATCAAAATAGAAATATTGGTAGTATCAACAATGATCAAGAATACTTTTACAGTGCTTTAAATAACAAAGGCAATAGAAAAGCAGAAAAAGTTGATGTTGATAAGAAAATTAATAACTTGTTTAAATCAAACAAGTATATATATAAGATTAATGTTCATATAGTAATGAACAATCAGGAAATGGATACTACTATAATTGGTAAAATAAATAATAACTTAATTACAATCGAAAATAATTTAATACCTATTAAAGATATAATTGATATAAATGAAAAATAAGTTCAAATGAACTTATTTTTTTAATTAATTACACCTAGAATTAATGTTGGATCAACCTTACCAGCATTTACCTTGTCTTTATAGTTTTCAGCAAATGTTTCGATAAAGTATCTAACCTCTTCTTCTTTTTCATACCCTATAACATTTTTTAAAAGACGTTGATATTTTTCTTCATAACCTAAACTTTTTTGAGCTAAAGCTAAGATTGGTTTTTTTAACATAATTGCATTCTTTAGTTCCATATTAAAACCTGTATCAGGATTAGTTAATTCTGCAACAAATACATCTGCTTCATCCATTATATCTTTATAGTATCTTTCCTTATTTGCTTCACTATCAGGGAATATTAGTGTATGATTGGCGAGTATTCGACTTCTTAAGGCCGGTAAATAAAGATTTTTGTTAAAATCACTTTTTGCAGAATGGATAAAATATATTTTTAAACCTCTTTTTTCCACGTTAATCACCTAAATTAATTTTAACATATTATTTGTTAAATCAAATATCTTATGCTATTATTATACACATAAAGGACGTGATTATTTACATGGAAGTAATTGGTGTTATTGCAGAATATAATCCATTTCATAATGGACATTTGTATCAATTAAAAAAAATAAAAGAGATGTATAATGATTCAATTATTGTTGTAATTCTTAATGGTTACTTTCTTGAAAGAGGTATTGTATCTTTAGAAACTAAAGAAGAAAAAACAAGACTTGCTTTAAAATATGGAGCAGATTTAGTTGTTGAACTACCTTTTATATTCGGAAGTAACTCAGCAGATATTTTTGCAGAGTCTTCATTGGAACTTTTAAACGATTTAAAAATAAGTAAATTAATTTTTGGAAGTGAATCAAATGATAAAGACTTACTTTATAAATCTGCTATAGCACAATTAAAGAGTGGTTTTGATGGGTGTGTAAAGAAATATATGGACGAAGGATTAAACTACCCTACTGCATTAAATAAAGCAACTGGTGTTAATATAACAGAACCCAATGATTTACTTGGGGTATCTTACATCAAAGCAATAATAAAGAACAATTATAAAATTGAAGTTGAAACTATAAAAAGGACAAATGACTTTCATGATACATTAAGTAATGAGGATATCATATCGGCATCTAATATAAGAGAAAAAATAAATAATAATATAGATATAAAAAGATTTATTCCTGAGGGAAATATTGTAGATATTAATTATGATTTAATGTTTAAATTACTTAAATATAAAATAATAACTGATGATAATTTGGACTCTTATCTTTCTGTTGATGAAGGACTTGATAATAGATTAAGGAAAGTAATAAATGAAGTTAATAATATAGATGAGTTAATAGATAAAGTTAAAACAAAAAGATATACTTACAATAGGTTAATGCGTATGTTAATACATATTTTAGTTGGAGTTAAAAGGTGCGATAAAGAAGGAATAATACATAACGAATATATTCGCATACTCGGATTAAGTAGTTATGGACAAAAACATATTAATAGTATAAAAAAAGAAATTACATTGCCACTTGTTTCTAAATATACTTCTATTAGTTCGACTGTTAAAGATTATGAAATAAAAGCTGCTCAGCTTTATAACTTGTTAACAGGCGAAGATGTGTTAAAATTTGAATTTCAAAATAGACCTATAAAAAAAGATAAATAATTGTAAATGTTATTTATCTTTTTCTTTTTCATACTCTTTTAATAGTTTATTATAGAATTTGTCCTCTTTATAATTATTTAGATCATAATGAGAACTTAAGTACTCACTAAAGAAATTACTATTCTTTATTGCTCCATTTAAATTTAAATGTAACCCTCCATCATATGTATCTTGACTAAAGTCTAAACCAATTTCTTCAACATATTCAAGAATGTTTAAATAATCAATCTCATTTTTGTTTGCATAATCTTTAACAAATGAATCATATTCATCATACCAATATGGGTATTGGCTTGGAGCTTTTACAAGAAGTAATCTGATACCATTATCTTTACACAACTTAACTATTTTATCTAAGTATTCAAGATTCTTTTCACTAAAATTATAATTAGGAAGTTTTCTTTTTATTGGTAAATTTTCTAAAGGTTTAACTTCTTTATTTATAATGAAGCCATTATAACTTACTGTTTTTTTGCTTAGTAGATATGTTAAATCTTCTTTACTTAGTGATGTAATACGTTCGTGATATCTAAGTATCGGAAATACATAAGATAAAAATGATTCTTCGTCGCTCATGCTAGCATTTATTATATCAACTTTCTCTTTACTCCATTTCATATTATCTATAGCTAAACGATTATAAGCTTCATTAATTTTACTTTCATCATTTCTTAGTGCACCTACACTAAAAACTACAACCTTTGGTAATTCGTAGTTTAAAGTTTCTTTTAATATATAGTATGATTGCCATAGCATTTGTTGGCTGGAACCTCTAACATATGCTTTTATTCCATTTTTATTAAACATTTCCATTGGTGAAAAGTTTGCATAAACTTCACAGTCACCTAGAATAATTACTTCATGGTCAAAGTTTGATTCATAATAATCACTTATTAAAGAGCCTTCAATAAGGTCAGTTTTATATTTAGGAGAAACTAAAATATTTAAGAAAATGAATAGAATAATAAATACTAATATTATTAATAATAATCTAATACTTTTTTTCATAAAACACCCTCCTAAAAATTACCATAGATAAAGTCATCTGCTACAAAGTTTAATCCATACATACCAAATAGTAAAACAATTAATATTAATGAACCTATTAAAACTATTCTTAATTCGATAGATTTATTTAGCTTTTCTTTTATCTTATCCCACATACTATCAACTATTATAAGTGCTAGTAAAGATATAATAATAATTATATAATCAGCTATACTCATAAATGCAAGAGTTATATTACCATTAAATATAAATAGATGTTTTAATATACTTATTCCCTCACCTATACTAGATGCCCTAAAGAATACCATTGATAAGGAAAATAACGTAAATGTTCTTAGGATAGATAAACTCTTACTTACTTTGTTTCTTTTTTTATTAACAAGACCGAATATATCTTCAAAGAAAATAAATATAAATTGAAGTAACCCAGATGCTAAAATATATTTATATTCTCCCCCATGCCATATACCAATTGTTGTCCATAAGATAAACATGCATATAAATACAGGTATCTTTTTTCCTTTTTTTCCAAACTTTTCCTTACATGTTTTAGTCAAACTCTGCATAACATTAGATTTTAATAAAGGATAAAAGATGTAATTTCTTAAGAAATCTCCTAAGGTAATATGCCATACTCGCCAAAACTCAGTTATGGTGCTTGATACAAAAGGATTTTTAAAATTCTCTGGTAAAACTATACCAAACATCTTTGATACACCTATCACGATATCAATAGATCCTGAGAAGTTTGTATATAATTCAAAGGTATACATAAATATGGCAAGTAAAATTATTACTGGATTATAAACACTTACATTAGAATATACTTCTGTTACAAATATGTTTAATCTAGTTGATATAACAAGTACTTTAAATAAACCCCAAAGAAGTCTTAAAAAGCCATTAATAATATTATCTAAACTTAGCTTTTTTCTTTCATCTAGTGAATCAGCTAAATCTTCATATTTAATTAAAGGTCCGCTTGTTATAGTTGGAAAGAAAATCATAAATGTACCAATTTTAATTGGGTTCTTTTCATTTACCTCACCATAATAAGAACTAACTAGAAAGGCAATCATCATTAATGAGTAATAAGATAATCCAATAGGTGCACTGGTATTTACGAGTTTTAAATTGGCAGAAAAAAGTAAATTAAATGTTGTTATAAAAAGATTAGTATATTTTAAATATGTTAATTCAGCTAATATTATAAGTATTGAGATAATTAGTATTAATTTTTTATGTTTAATATTTCTATTTAAAAGATATGAACCTATAAGCGTTGTTAAATATATTACTAAGATAAATATAAGCTTAAGTAAACTAAAATCCTTAAATGTTAAAAATACGATACTTGCTATAAATAAAACTATGTAACTATATTTCTTTGGTATTAAATAGTAAAAGAATAAGGATATAAAAACAAAAAGAAAAAAAGTTAAATTAGTTAACCCCATTGTCATCATCCTCAACTAATTCGATAAGACCAAGATCCCACATAAGAAAAGCTACACGTCTATTATTAAATAAAATAGCAGGTAGTTCTTCTCTTACTAAGAATGCTCCATCTTTAATTAATTCTTCTTTAGTACGAACTATATCCTTAACTGAGTAACAAGTATGATATAAATACTGATGTTTCTTTACAATATTTTCTACTACTTTTCCTTGAATTAACTCTAGCTTCATCCCATCACTTAAAGTTAACATACAAAGATTTGCATCTTGTAACTCATCATAAATAATTTCACTTTTTTCTGTAATACTCATAAATTTACTTATTTTATTAATTAATTCATCTATATTAGATGTTGCTATACCTATATGATGAAATTTCATAATATCACCTACATTCTAGATATAATAATATCAACCATATCACCGACATTTTTCATATTTCCAACTTCATTCATATTGAACTTTATATTAAACTCTTGTTCAACTGCAACGAGTAAATTAATATGTTCAAGTGAATCCCAGTCATCAATATCATCTGCTGTAGTTTTATCACTTATATTAATCTCTTCATCATCAAATACACTTCTAAATACATTTGTTAATCTATTCATTATTTCTTCTTTATTCATTTTCATTCACCTCAATAACTTTGTTTCTTTTTGTATAAGTATCAACTTCTAAAATATACTTTCTATTATTTTCATCATCTTTATCTACTAAAGTAAATCCTTGATTTAAATAGAAGTCTTCAACCATTTTATTCTTCGCGGTTGGGTAGTAATATCCATAAATATATTTAATACCCTTAGATGCTACCATACTTACTAATGTATCCATCATAGCAACTTCCATGTCTCTTTTTAGAACACGACAGGACATTATCCATAAATCAATGTTTAGGTTATAGCCATCTATTTTACCAATTATAACAGATACTACTCCATTATCACCAAATATGTCGGAAAGTTTACCATATAATGTAATATATTCAGGAGATTCTGCTATACTTTCAATATCTGCAAGAGTGTATCTTTTGGTTGTTAAATTAAATTGATTACTCTTATTAGTAAGTTGTGATATTCTTTCATAGTAAATTGGTTTAAACTTTTCTATCTCAGCTTTCATCTTTAGGGAGTATAAATAATCTTCATAGTTAGTGAAAGTACTAGCTAGTTCTTCTCTTTTTAAGTTCTCTTTATATAGTTCATTTTTCTTTAAATCTTCATTTGATAGAACTGTAACCTCAAAGTAACCATTTCGATCAAGTATTTTTATATAGTCTTCTGGATTTTTAATATCTGGAGAAGCTATTCCCGGAAGATAATCTTTAACAATTTTTCTTTCGGCTGGATTATCATCAACAAATAAGAAACTATCTGTGCCAATTTTCAATTCTTTCGCTATATTTTCAATGTTTATATTTTTTGGATCCCAGTTAGCTTTTATCTTTATAAAGTCATCCACACTCAAATAATTAGCTTGGTGATTAAGTCCTTCAAGTGCTACATCTTCATTGTTTTTAGATACGACATTAAGTAATACCCCTAAGTCTTTTAAGTCGCATAAATATTTTTGGAAGTAATAAAATACTTGTCCTGATGGAACTTCAACACCAACACTTATTCCTTCAACACCATCGTCCCCAATAACACCACCCCAGATGGTATTATCTAAATCAAGTGCGATAGCTTTTTTATTTTTTCCGTATAATGATTTTATAATTTTTGCTAAATTGAATGCTAGATAAGGTATTGCTGGAACTTCCATTCCGTATTTGTACATATACCAATAAAAATCATTCAACCATTTATCTAGACCATAACATGAGGAAACATAGTTAATATCATTAATATAGAATCTATCATTATTGCGCGCAAACTCACAAAAATATTCATTAACGCGATTTACATAATTAACTGCCCCATGAACATCACTTACATCTTTATTGCCCATAAGTCTAACTCCCGGCAATTCAAAGTTATTTTGAATAATGATGGCATCATGCTTCTTAAGAAGCGAATCCCATACGCTTTTAAATCTTGAGGTAAGCTCATTAAATTTTAAATCGATATCTCCCTCTGAATCTTTTACACTAGGTAGTTCAGTAATATTTCTTATGCTTGTATGTATATAGATTATATCAGGTTTAAAAGTATCTAACTCAGGATTACCAAATAAAGCATCTTCATAAAATTTATTGTATTCAGACTCATAAAAGTTTGGTTTAATACCATAATTAAGTAAGAATAACTCTAACATATTTTTTACTTCGCTTGTTGTTGATCCACCTAATATAGCTATGTTTTTTTCGATTAGATTATTCTTAGTTAATAATTCTTTTTTTATTTTCTTTTTATTTTTTATAATATATTCAACATCAAAAGGATACTCTAGTACATCCATATGCTTCACCTATTACAATTATATAACAATTCCCCTTTCAATTCAATTTTAAATCATATATAATATTGTTGGTGAAGCAGATGAATATTGGATGTGACATTGTAGAAAATAAAAGATTAGAAAACAAAAGTGAAACATTTATTAATAAGGTGTTAACCGAGGATGAAAAAGTATTATATGTAAAAGAAGGATTGCTATTCCTAACTGGAAGATTTGCTGCTAAAGAAGCTGTTATGAAATGCTTGGATAATACAAAGAACCTAGCATTTACAGATATTGAAATACTAAGGAATACGGACGGAAGTCCAACATGTAATATTGATAATGTTAAAGTTTCAATATCTCATGAAAAAGAATATACAATTGCTTATGCTTTGAAGATAAAATAGGATTAAGTTCTAACAAATATAAATTGCATAATTATTTTTATTTGTGATATAATTTAATTAGTGAAAAGCAAGAGCACATTCCGGCTGATGCTAGACACTATTTTGCGTTTTGCATCTTTATCCATACGAATAAAGATGCTTTTTTATGGTCAGTTTTTTAGAACCAACAATAATACTATAATTACTAGTAATTTTATAATGAGAATAAAATCATTTTCATGTGATTCGGTACCTCCCTACTTACTTCGCCCCCTAAAAAACTCTCCAAAAAGGAATAAGGAAGTGCCAAGCATCTTTACTCTTGCTTTTCGAGACTTTATACTAGCACACTCTGGTGTCTAAATATATCATATTTTGTTTTGATAAAAAATATATTTTATTTCATAAAAAAAACTCTCCATTTTGAAGAGTTTTAATTAGCTTGTGGGTATAAGCTTCTATCCCAATTACGTCCATGCAATCCAACACTGCTAAATTTTTGATCATCAGTTGCTGGACCTGCTATATGGCTTCCTGGTGTTGAATCGTAATGGCGCCATTTGCCATTTTCATATACTAGGTTCCACCAATGAGTTCCATCAATTGTTTTTATTATCATGTTTTGGTATCCTGCATAGTCTAATGCACTTTTAAGTAACATTGCATGCCCTCTACAACTTCCAGATTTTGTTGAAAGAATTGCAAAATAAGCATCCACGTCACTTCCTGACGTATGTTTATAACCAGTCCTTTTCTTAATATAGTTAGTCATTTCAATAACAGATTTTCCTGCTAGATATTTATCATAATAACTGCGTGCCATACTTTCTAAATCAGACATATCGTATGAAACAACTATTTTTCTTTTTTTAGTTGTGACATTATTGGATGTATCACTTGCAGTATAAATGGCATAGAATGTTCCAGCAGAAGATAAGTTAACGCCACTTGTATCAACACTAAACTCTCTTATGCCATCTTTAGCATCCTTAGCTTGTACTCCGGCTACAAAATCTATTGCTTGATTCTTTGTTGCATATATTGTACCTAATCCGCTAAATACTGGACCAACATTATCATTTTTTACATTTAAATTTGCAATAGCAACAGTTTCATTCCCAAGATTATCAGTTGCAATTATTTTAAGTTCATAAGAGCCAATCTTCGTATAATCTAAATTTCCTTCGTATCTTATTTCCTTTATTCCTGATGGATCTTTTATACTTTTAATAAAGTTTTCATTAGTTTTAGGGGTATCTCCTAGATAGAAATTAATATTATTAACAACTATATTTGGTCCCTTTGTATCCTCAACGATAACTTTAGTCTTAAATTCCTTATTATCATAATTTAGGTTAAGGATATATTCTCCTTCTTTATTTATATCAACACTAGAAATTATTTCATTAGTTATGGAAGATTCTCCAAATCCAGCCGAGATAAGCAATTCTTCCTTAGTTAATTTTTCTCCTAATTCATGATGTAATTCCTCAACAAACACTCCAATGTATAAAACACGTGTACTTACTGTTTTATTTCCAAACTCATCTGTTACAGCTATATCAATATAATGTTCTCCAACGGCGAACTCAGGACTTTCTACTTCGCTAGTGATAGTATATGCTGATTTATCTTTTACTAAAGTAACAAAATCGTTTGGATCAAACCTATAATCAAGTCCCTTTTTTAAATCGATATAATCTACTTCTGGTGCTGTTGTATCCTCTATTTTTAATTTTACTATTTCTTTTTTATTATTGAATGAAAATTCGATATCATATTCTCCAACAATACTTAAATCGATAGTATTCATATCTGTAAGGCATTTACTTCTTTTTAAGTATTGTTTATGAACTAAGAAATCCTCTATTTTTATACTCTCTGTTCCAAGTTCAATAGTAACACTTTTGAATTTATTTCGTAAATTAAAATTGATTAGCGTAACATCTATTACTAGAACTAAAACAAAAAGTATAACTCTTTCTATTATACTTCTTTTCATATTTTTCCTACTTTAAAACTTGAGTGTAGTCAATTCCAGTTATGACATCATTTTCAACTTGGAAATTAATATTTACTTTTCCATTATCAGAAATATAAGTATAAAGACTTACATCATTAGTGTATCCGTCTCCATAAGTATTAATCATTTTATCTTTAGAGTCCCCTATTCCAACACCTTCTGGAGTTTTAGCATTTTCATTTATAAAGTAAACGGAATAAATTGTTTCTTTTCCATTATTGACATTTGCTGTTATTTCAACGTCTTCATATCTATAAACATGGTCCATTCCCTCTAATGCGCAACTAGGTAATTCAGACTTCTCAGCTTTAGCTGCTATACTTTTTTCGTTAAAGCTTTTACCTGGAGTTACATCAGTACCTTCATAAGTTAATGTCCCTTTAACTTCTTTTTTCCCTACAACTCCACTTGATGACTCTAAAACACCATTATTCTTTTCTTCTTTGTTTGTACATCCTGTTGTTAATATAAGTGTTGCCATTAAGGCTACCATAATTTTTCTCATATAAATCCACTACCTTCTTTTCAATACTCTAATTTATTATATATCTATTTTTTTTATGTGACAATAAAAATGAGAAATTTTTTTCAAAAAAAAAGAAATATAAGAAATTAGAATGAATCAACATTTATTCTAACTCTGTTTATTCCCATATTATAAGCTGCAGCTTGAATAAGTATTCTTATAGCAGATATCATCTTACCAGACTTACCAATTACAGCACCCATATCGTCTTCTGGAACCATTATTTCTAATTGAATAGTTTCATCATCACCTAGAAACTCTTGGACCTTAACCATATCAGGTTCTTTAACTAAAGATTTTACTAAATTTTCAGTAAAAGTTATTAAATTTTCATGCATTGATTAGTACCTCTTACTTCTTATTTTTATACTTAGACCAAACACCAGTTTGTGTTAAAATACTTCTTACTGTGTCAGTTGGTTGTGCTCCATTATTTAACCATTTTAAAGCTTTTTCTTCATCAACAGTTATATTATCCTCTTTTTTAATTGGATCATATGTACCTATTGTTTCAATAAATCTACCATCTCTTGGTGATCTTGAGTCAGCAGCTATAATTCTATAAAAAGGTCTTTGTTTTGAGCCCATTCTTTTTAATCTTAATTTAACAGCCATAATCTAATCCTCCTTTTTCTTTTATTAATATTAACATAGCATTCTAATTAAGTCAACTATTTTTGGTTGACTTTTTCTAATTTATTACGATATCCTTTTCGCCAGCAAATAAGCGATCAAGTGCAGTCTTTATTTCATTAACAGATGTTTCGTCTGGTTCCATAACATAAGCACGTCCAGCACCTGTTGCATAACATATTCCGCTTGAATCATTTCCTTTAGCTGAAATCATTGTATATTCCCAAGCATCAAGATTATTTACTTGTTTTTTAGCAAACTTGATAATCTCGTTTGATGTCATATTAGTGCTTATTCTTCCTTTTAGAGCATCTATCAAAGATGAATACTTTGAAATTATTTTAGGACTCATAGCTTTATTAATAATTGCTTCTAGAACTAACATTTGATTTTCTCCTCTACCTCTATCACCAGTAGGTAAAGTTTTTCTATGACGAGCTAGAGCTAGAGCTTGTTCTCCATTTAAATTCTGAACACCTTTATTTAAACATATTAAATCATTTGGTGCTTTACTTCTTTTGCTATTTTGTTCACAGAAGTGAAGTGGCACATTTACTTTAATTCCACCCAATTCATCAACTATACGCACAAATGAGGTAAAATTAATTCTAACATAATAGTCAATATCAGTATCATATAGTTTACTCAATGTTCCAACTGACTCTTCTACACCATAAAGTCCCGCATGAGTTAATTTATCCTTTTTATTTTTACCATTTAAAGTAACATAGTAATCTCTTGGAGTATTAACCATTAAAATATTTTTAGTAGTAGGATTTACTGCTACTAACATATTTACATCGCTTCGAGCTTTACTTGCAACATTACCAGATGTGTCAATTCCTGATATATAGACTACAAATGGTTCTTTTGTAATATCGACATCGCTTTTTATTGTATTAACAACATCAACGATATCAATAGTTTCTATCAGACGAATTTGTTTATATTTTTCTCCATACTCTTCCTCTAGTAATACCTCATAACTTGTATCCATTAAAATGGCATCAGTGTTTTTATTGATCAATTCATCAACTAAAGATGCGGCATTGTCTTTACTATTTTCTTTAAAATCTATTTCTTTATCAATTTTTTTTAAGGCTTCTTTTATATTTTTATTATCATCATGATTTAAGTAATAAATAGTTTTATTGTCGAGTTCTTTTATATCATTAACTGGCGAGGTATTTAAAACATAGACACCAAAAGATTCAACTCGATATCCAGTATCTGTTATACTGGATAAAAATTTTAAAGTTTTAGTGCCAAATAGTAGCATAAGTATTTCAAAAATCATTATTATAATAGAAAAAAACGAGAATATACTTTTAATCCATCTTCTTAAATTTCTTTTGTTCAAAATGAATGATATTATTAAAACAATAGTCAAACTTACTATTGCGATTGGTACCATATAAAATAATGAAAATATTTCTTCTATAAGAATATTAGAAATAGTAATAACAGTTAAAACAATTAACAAAAATGAAATTATTTTAAACATTAAAACATTTTGTTTTTTCTTTGGATGTTTGTTTGACTTTTTTTCATTATTATCTAATGTTTTACGTTTTTCTTTATCTTTTTGTTTTTTAGGTGCACTCGTTTTTTTAGTTTTTTTATGTCTTTTATTTGAGTTTGCTGATACGAGTAATTCATCCTCTTTATCCATAATTGTCATAAAATCACCTATATAGATTTTAACATATTTTCCTTAATACTTCTTATGTTCATACAAATAAAAATAGAACTTTACATAGAAAAACAGCTAGTTATTTATAGCTGCTTTTATTCTATTGATTATTTTCTTTTCAATTCTTGAAATATAACTTTGAGAAATACCTAAATACTCAGCTACTTCTTTTTGGGTAAGTTCATCTTTGTTGTTTAAACCATACCTAAGTGACATGATCATTTTTTCTCTTTCATTTAAACTATTTAATTCACTTTCTAAGTATCTTTTATCAACATTTTTTTCGAATGATGATGCTACTATATCTTCATCTGTTCCAATTACATCTTCTAAGCATAATGTGTTACCTTCAGCATCATAATTAAGTGTTTCTTCTAAGCTTATTTCTGTTCTTCTTTTCTTATTTTTTCTTAAAAACATTAGTATTTCATTAGCGATACATCTTGATACGTATGTTGCTAATTTTATATTTTTATCAACTTTATAAGTGTCAATTCCTTTAATTAAACCAACTGTTCCAATGGACACCAAATCTTCAAGTTCATACCCTGTATTTTCATATTTCTTAGCAAGAAATACAACAAGCCTTAAATTATGTTCAATAAGTTTATCTCGAGCTTCTTTATCACCTGTATTCATTCGTCTAGCTAAGTCTAATTCTTCTTCTTTTTTTAGAGGAGGTAGAAGTTTATCAAGTGAGCCAACATAAAGAACAGTATCCCTTCTTTTAAAAAGTGAAAACAAAAAATTAATTAATCTTTTTATCATATAATCATCTCCCTTAAACTATCATTTAAAATAACATCTACGTCTTCTGTAAAAATACTTTTCGCACACAAACCCAATAAAACATTTATACATCTTCCATCTACTATTACCTTGTCAACTTTGATGCACTTTAAAATACTTTCATTGTTAATTACTTTATATGGAACAAAAAAAGTTTTCTTAGCATTGATATTCAAGTCCTCATTAATCATGATTACTGGAAGTTTTGTAATTGGGTCAATTAGTTTATTTCCAGTATCTAAGTATCCACTCATTTTATAAGTATGTGTTCCTTCAACTAGAATAACATCATGTAGGCATTCCAATTTACTTTTATACTCCCGAATGGACTTTATATATAAAGTAATTATAACGGGACTTATACACATAAGTAGAATTATATTGGTAATATATGTATCACCTCCAAGCATATATGAAGATCCACCAAGAATAATCGTGATAACATAAAAGTAGAAAAGATTTTCTATTATTCGTTTTCTTCCAAAAGAAATAACAACCATGATAATGCTTAATATTACTTTAAATAGAATTAATACTAGTTTATCTAAAGAGATAAACAACGTAATTAAACTTAATTCTCCAAGAATAGAAGATAGGATAATACGTACTACTTTTATATTTCTTTTGAGTAATGTGGAAGTAGCAGAAATAATTAGAAAGTCATAGAAAAAATTAATTATTATAATTAGATCTAGATATACTTTCATGTTATCACCAAATTAAATATACTAAAATGTTTCTTAAAATAATGTCGAAAGAAAAAAAGGCAATAAAAATTTATTATGATCAATTGTATACTTGTATATACCAATTGATACATATTATAGTTCTGCAAGTTTGTGTCTCTTTATTCTGAAGAATAAGGATGTTTTTTATTATACATAAAAAAAGATAACACTAAGTTATCTCTTTGCTATTTTCTAAAATCATCCTCTAGTGAGAAATCAACATTTTCATCTATCCATTCTTTACGAGGTTCAACTGAATCTCCCATAAGAACAGATACTCTTTTTTCTGCCATAGCAGCATCGGTTATATTTACTTTTATTAGATTTCTTGTTTCAGGAGCCATAGTAGTTATTCTTAAAGGTTCTGGGTCCATTTCTCCTAATCCTTTATATCTTTGAACATTATACTTGCCGGCTTCTTTATCTTTGGTATAATCTTTTAATTCTTCATTAGAATAGCAATATTTCAATTCTTTGCCATATTCAACTTTAAATAATGGAGGCATTGCAATATACAAGTGTCCCTCTTCAATTAGAGGTCTCATAAATCTATAGAAGAATGTAAGTAATAAACACTGAATATGTGCACCATCATCATCGGCATCGGTCATGATTATTACTTTATC
>CAYWFZ010000027.1:0-24733 GCA_964458035.1 uncultured Muribaculaceae bacterium
GAAAGATTTATTTTATATTTAGCTGTAAAAGAAAATTATAGAGATAAAGGAATAGGAACTTATTTATTAAACTGGTATTTGAGCAATAATAACGATAACGAAGTATACTTAAACATAGATGAAGTTGATGAAAAATATGAAGATAATATAATTAGAAAAAAAAGATTAAACTTTTATTTAAAAAATAATTTTTATATAACAAATTATTTAAGCGTTAATTGTAGTTCAAAAGGTAATATTTTAGCAAATAAAAAAGAATTTAATATTGAAAAATATAAATTATTTGATAAAAAAATATCTAGATGGTATCTATGTAAAATTGACAAAATAGAGCAATTGTATAACAATTAAAGGAAGTGATAATAATGAGTGACAATAATCAACAAAATCAGACAAATATAAATTGGTACCCTGGCCACATGGCTAAAACAAAAAAACAAATAAATGAATTGCTACCACTTATAGATATCGTCTATGAACTAATTGATGCAAGAATACCTTATTCAAGCAGAATAAATGACATTGATAATATAACTAAGAATAAACCTAGAATTGTAATTATGACAAAGTCTGATCTATGTGATAAAGAAGAAACAAGTAAATGGATAAAAAAGTATGAAAGTGAAGGACACAAAGTAATACTTACTAATCTGTCGGGTAATTTTGATATAAAACCAATTCTTGCAGCAACAAAAGAGATAAGTGATGAAATTAATCGAAAAAGAGAAGAAAAAGGCTTAAAACAAAAAGAGATTAAAGCACTTGTAGTTGGAATACCTAATGTTGGTAAATCAACATTTATAAATCGTCTTGCAGGAAAAAAGGTTGCAAATGTTGGAAATCGCCCGGGGGTAACAACAAACTTAGTATGGTTAAAAACAAAACTTAATATATTGTTATTAGATACACCAGGTATATTATGGCCAAAATTTGATAATTCTGAAATAGCTTTGAATCTTGCATCGTTTCAAGCTATTAGAAGTGAAATATTAGATGTTGATGAAATAGCAGTACATATTTTAAATAAATTATCTGCATATTATCCAGAAATTCTAAAATCACGATATAATTTAAATAGTTTTAGTAATGATGAAATTGAGGAATCATACGAAACAATTGGTAGAAAAATTGGAGCTATTATTAAGGGTGGAGAAATAGATTTTGAAAGAGTTAGTAACGCGATACTAAATGATATAAAAAATGAACTCGTAAAAGGTATAACATTTGATAGATGTGAATAGGAAGTAAAAATATGAATAATTTATTAGAATATGAAAATGAACTTTATAGCAAGAATATAACATTAATAGCTGGAATTGATGAAGTAGGTAGAGGCCCACTTTGCGGTCCAGTTGTAACTTGTGCATGTATTTTACCTGTCGGATATCATCTAGATGGGTTAAATGATTCAAAAAAAATAAGTGAAAAAAAGCGCGAACAACTATATGATATTTTAATAAATGATGCAGTATCATACGGAATTGGTATTTCATCTCCTAAAAGAATAGATGAAATTAATATTTTAGAAGCAACCAAAGAAGCCATGAAAGAAGCAGTAAATAATTTAAGTGTAAAACCTGAACATTTACTAATTGATGCTGTTAAGTTGGACACAGATATACCATCAACCTCTATAATTAAAGGAGATGCTAAAAGTGCATCAATTGCAGCAGCCTCAATTATTGCAAAAGTTACACGAGACAGAATGATGATCGAACTTGGCAAAAAGTATCCAGAATATGGATTTGAGAAGCATAAAGGCTATGGAACTAAGTCTCATATTGAAGCTGTAAAAAAATATGGTGTACTAGACTTTTATAGATTTACATTTGCTCCAATAAGTGATTTAATTAAAGATAGTGAAGTAGGAAGTGAAAAAAATGATAAAAAAATTCATTAAAAACAGGGTGGTTTTAAATACAATTATACTTACAGTTTTTACATTTTTAACTGAGATGGTTGTAAGAATATTTACAGGAGCACCTTTTAATGATTTTGCTGTTGTAAGAATTCTTTTGTCATCTTTAATATTAGGTTTATTTGTCTCCTTTATTGGACATTTCTTACCTAAATTAGGACAGAGAATTCTTAATATAATTTACTGCCTATTTATCGGTATATATGAGTTTGCTGAATTTGGTTTATCAAGTTATATTGGATTTTTCATGGGAATAGGTAATGCTGATCAAGGTACTAAAGTTGGAGAATTTATCAAGGACTTCTTTAGTTCTTATAAACCAGTACATTACACTATTTTAATTCCATTAATATTATTTTTAATATATTATCTTGTGTTTGATCGTTTAATTAATAAAAACACAAAAAGAAATCATGATATGAATATATTACAAAAAGTCTATATTGAAGTAGTAACAGTAGTTATTATTGTATTGCTTTCAGGATGCTATTATGCAACAATTAGACTGGACAATTTTAAAAATAAACTTCAGACCGAAAGTAATTATTCTCTTTGGCTATACCCAGAAAACTCCAATCTTACAGTAAACAATTTTGGTGTAGCTGTGTTTGGATTCTGTGATATTAAAGCAAGTATCCTAGGAATTGATGCTGATTATGTAATGAATCTAGAATCTGCAAATCCAAAAATTGAAGCACCAAAAAAGAATGAAGAAGTAGTACCGGAAGATATGGAAAGAAAAATAGATGATTCTGCATGGAAGAAACTTGTATCATCAACAAATGACTCTACTTATAAAACCTTAAACAATTATTTTATGAATAGACAAATAACTCCTAAAAATGAGCATACGGGTTTATTTGAAGGTAAGAATTTAATCATCATAATGATGGAATCAGTTAATGAAATAGCAATTTATAATAAAGAGTACTTTCCAACACTTTATAAAATGTATCATGAAGGTATATCATTTAAAAACAACTATTCTCCAAGGAATAATTGTTCTACAGGTAATAATGAATTTACTGTATTATCAAGTTTATTTACGATAAATAATACTTGCACAGCTAATGCCTATGCCTCAAATAAATATCCAGAAGCTGTATTTAATATATTTAACAATGCTGGATATAAAACAAGCGGCTACCATGACTATACTCAAAAATTCTATAAACGTGCTAAAACCATTCCTAATTTAGGAGCAAATAAATATTATGGAGTAGAGGATTTAAAAATACCTTATTCAACAGATTATACAGAAGCCGATGACAAAGACATGTTTAAGGCTGCCCAAAAGTACTATATGGATGAAGATAAATTTATGGCTTATTTTGCTACAGTTACTCCTCATCAATCCTATATAGACTCACAAATATGCTCAGATAGATATTACGAAAAGTATCGTGATTTAGGATATTCATCTAACCTTTCTAGATATCTTTCTAAATTACAAGTTATGGACGAGGCATTCGCTGAACTTCTAAGTGAACTTGAAAAAAGTGGAAAATTAGAAGATACTGTTATTGCTGTATTTGGTGATCACTTCCCATATGGCCTTGCTGATTCACAAATAAATGAATATTTTAATAAGAATAATGCTGGTTATACAATTAACCGAAACTCTACAACAAATAAAAACGTTGACAAGACACCAATGTTCATTTATAATTCAGGAAGTGAACCTTTAGTAGTAGAAGATTACACAACATTGATTGATTTATTACCAACACTTTTGAATTTATTTAATCTTGACTATGATCCACGTCTTTATCTAGGAACAGATGTATTCTCAAAATCACATGCTTCTAGAGCAGTATTTGCCGATGGTTCATGGACAAACGAAAGAGGTTATTATCACGCTCCTAACAGCAGTATGAAGTATCTTGATGGAGCTGAAACTTACTCAAATGAAGAACTTATGTATATTAATCAAGAAATATCCACAAGACAGAAAATGAGCGCGTCAGCTATAAAATCAAATTATTTCAATTATTTAGGAGAAGGAATTAAAAAGAATAAATAATGCAAGAAGTATAAAAAGAATCGGAGGAAATTTATGAAACTAGTAATAGTGGAGTCCCCAGCCAAAACACATACTATTGGCGCTTATTTAGGAAGTAATTATAAAGTTGTTTCAAGTAAAGGTCACATTCGTGACCTTTCTACAACTGGGAAGTTTGGTCTAGGTGTAAATGTCGATGGAAACTTTGAACCAAACTACATTCCAATTCCCGGAAAGAAAAGAGATATTAATGCCTTAAAGAAAGATATTAAAGAAAGTGAATTTGTCTATCTTGCAACTGACCCAGACCGTGAAGGAGAAGCAATTAGCTGGCATCTTTATGACGCACTAGGTATTAAAGATGATATGTATGATAGAATCGTTTTCAATGAAATAACTGAAGGTGCCGTAAAAGAAGCTTTCAACCATGCTAGAAAAATCGACTATAATCTTGTTAAATCACAAGAAACAAGAAGAATACTTGACCGTATCATCGGATTTAGATTGTCAAAACTTATGCAATCAAAAACAGGCGGAAAATCAGCTGGTCGTGTTCAATCAGTCGCCCTAAAACTAATAGTAGATAGAGAAAGAGAAATTGAAGCATTTATTCCAGAAGAATACTGGACAGTAACTGCTCACTTTGAAAAATTTGATAGTGTATTAGAAAAATATAAAACAGAGAAACTTGAAATTCATAATGAAGATGAAGTAAAAGAAATACTTTCCAAATTAAAAGAAGAATTTACAATTGAATCAATTGAGCAAAAAGAAAAAAATAGAAGTGGAGTAATGCCTTTTACAACTTCAACTCTTCAACAAGCATGTATTAACAAATTCAATTATAATTCAAGTAAAGTTATGAGTGTTGCTCAAAAATTATATGAAGGTATTAATCTAGGTAGTGAAACTGTTGGTTTAATTACTTATATGCGTACAGATTCAACACGTCTTTCGCCTGTATTTATAAATG
Source organism: uncultured Muribaculaceae bacterium (assembly GCA_964458035.1). Taxonomy (GTDB): domain Bacteria; phylum Bacillota_I; class Bacilli_A; order RF39; family UBA660; genus CAG-582. Next base: position 4,894 of record CAYWFZ010000027.1, read on the forward strand.
ATGCATTTAAATATATCAAAGATACATTTGGTGAAGAGTATGTTGGTGCTGCAAAAAAGGGCAAGAAAAAAGAAAATGTCCAAGATGCACATGAGGCCATAAGACCAACGAGTATCTATCGTACACCTGAAAGTGTAAAGAAATATCTATCAAGTGATGAATATAAAATATATTCCATAATCTATGCACGTGCTTTAGCTTCTCTTATGAAAGATGCAAAAGTTCTTGCAACAACTGTAATTCTTGATAACAATGATTACAAATTTAAGACAACAGGGCAAATTTTAATATTTGATGGATTCTTAAAAGCTTATAAAGAATATTCTGTATCAAATGATATAATACTACCAGACTTTAATAAATATAATGGTACTGTTTCGACTAAAGATATTGAAACAGAACAGAAATTCACTAAACCAGTAAGCAGATATACTGAAGCTACTTTAATTGAAGAAATGGAAAGTTTAGGTATTGGAAGACCTAGTACATATGCTACAACTATGAAGACCTTAAAAGATCGTGATTATGTTCACGTTGAAGAAAAGAAATTTCACCCAACTGAAATGGGCATTGAAACAACAGATAAATTACAAGAGTTCTTCTCAAATATTATAAATGTAGAATACACTGCTGAAATGGAATCAGACTTAGATAAAATAGCAGATGATAACCTTGATAATATTAAAGTTTTACGTACATTCTACGATGAATTTGAGCCACTTGTAAAAACGGCATTCTCAGAAATGGAAAAAAAGGCCCCAAAACTAACAGGAGAAACTTGTCCTGAGTGCGGAAGTGAACTAGTAATTAGAAAAGGTAAATATGGAGAATTTACAGCTTGTAGCAATTATCCTACTTGTAAGTATATTAAACAGGAGAAAAAAGAAATTGTTACTATATGCAAATGTCCTAAATGTGATGGAGACATCATCGAAAAGAAAACAAGAAGAGGCAAAATCTTCTATGGTTGTAATAAATACCCTAAATGTGATGTAGCTCTATGGGATTTACCTACTGGAGAAACTTGTCCAGAATGTGGTTCACTTTTAGTTACAAAAAAAGATGAAATTAAATGTTCCAGTTGTGAATATACTAAATAATCTAGTTTAACCTAGGTTATTTTTTTGACAATTATTAATAAAAGTATTAATATAACCGATAAATGAAGGGGGAAAATAGATATGCTAAGCACAGTAGAAAAGGAAAAATTAAGAAAAGAAGTTGATGAAACTTGGAAAATAGCAACATCGCCTAAAACAAAAACAGAGTGTATGGTTGAGATGCTTATAAACTATATGACAGAGGATGACTTTCAAGAGTATGGACCTTTATATCGCCATGCAACTGAAGATATGAGAACGTACTATAAAGCTTTCAATAGTGTAGAAGACTTTCTTACAATAGGTGCATCAGGAGACCAAATATTAAATGCTGTAAGCATGGGAGCAAAAAGAATAGATGTATTCGACAAAAATAGCTTATCTAAAAGAGGATGCGCTTTAAAGGTTGCCGCAGCTAAAAAAGTGGATAAGGAAAAACTACTAGATTATTTTAGAGACTTAAGTGCATCGGCTTATAGAAAAATAATGCCAGCATTAAAAGAAAGTGATGCAGCTTACTGGAATGCCATATATGACATTTTAGATGAAGATGAAATAGCTCGAAACTTATTCCCTTATCGAGGTTTAACAAGACTTCAAGAAATGAGTATTAACCCATATCTTGATGAAGAATCTTATGAAAAATTAAAAGACCAATTAAATGACGTTGAAATAAATTATATCGATTCATCGCTTGAAAGTTTACATAAGCACATAGAGGGAAGAAAATATGACGGTATAAACTTATCGAATGTCTATGAATATTTAAATTTTGGATACGACACAAATTATGAAAACGCTAAACTATTTCATGACTATATAATGGAGTCTATTTATCCTCATTTAAAATATGATGGTAAAATCATGCTAGCATACATGTATGCATTCAATGAAAATGTTCGGAAATTCATAATGGACGCATATCGTGAACAAGATGAAAATATAATAAGAACGCGAGCTATTAATCTAAGTCAAATCGAAAAATACCTAAGTGGTTTAACTTTTCAAAATCTATCATATGGGTTATTAATGGAAGTATTTAAAAACGACCCAATTGAATGTGTTCAAACAGACCATATTGTCTATGGACAAAGTCAAGAGATGGACCACGATATGGCTTTAATGATAAAAAGATAATAATTTTACGAATATTATCTTTAAAACTACGATATTTATTGACTTAAACACAAATATTTTCTATAATTAAATTGAATTTTGTTAGGAAGACCCGACTTAATAATTAAGTATTTAAGAGAAGGCTAGACGGTGAGAATGCCTAATACGTATTATTTTGATAACACTTCCAAAATACAAAACGCTTGTCGCGTTAAAACTAAGAAAGAGTACCTATGTAAAGTAAGGTGGCACCGCGGATTCGTTCGTCCTTACGTTTATATAGGTTTTTTTATTTAAAGGAGGATATATATGATAACAAAACAAAAGGGTACTTATGACATCTATGGTGATTTAGCAAAAAAGCGTGCATATGTCGACGATATTTTGAGCACATTATGCGAAAAATACAACTACGGTTATATTGAAACACCAGTATTTGAGGCAAGTGAACTTTTCCATAGAGGCGTTGGCGAAACTACTGATATGGTAAAAAAAGAAACTTACGATTTTAAAGATCGTGGTGAAAGAGATTTAACATTAAGACCTGAAGGAACTGCTGGTGTAGTAAGATGGTTTATTGAAAATAAGTTATATGGTAATATGACTGATCCAGTAAAAGTGTATTACAATATGAAAATGTATAGATACGAACGTCCTCAAAGCGGAAGAAATAGAGAATTTACGCAATGGGGATTTGAATGTTTTGGATCTGATGATGTAATGAGTGATGCAGAAGTAATTTCTCTTGCTTATAATGCTTACCGTTTACTTGGGTTAGATGATGTATGTATAAAATTAAATACTTTAGGTGATACAGAATCGAGGGCAAATTATCGTGATGCACTAGTTAAATATTTTAAACCTCATATCAATGAATTATGTGAGGATTGTAAAGAAAGATTAGAAAAAAATCCTTTACGAATTTTAGATTGCAAGATTGATGCAGAAAGTGAAATTTTAAAGAATGCCCCTAAAACTCTAGATTATTTAAATGAAGAATCTAAAAAAAGATTTGAAGATTTAAAAGAACTACTTGATATGATGGATATTGAATATTCTGTTGATACATCACTTGTAAGAGGTTTAGATTACTATAATCACACAGTATTTGAAGTAGTACTTAATGACTCCTATGCCCTTGGCGGTGGTGGAAGATATAATGGACTTGTCGAAACCTTAGATGGCCCACAAACTCCCGCTGTTGGCTTTGCAATGGGCTATGATAGAACAATTCTTGCAATGGAAGAAAATGGAGTAAATATACCAATAAATGATTCAATTGATGTTTATATTTTATATGTATCTGATACTGAAAAAGAAACTTCTGCATATCTTACACAAGATTTAAGATTAAATGGCTTTATTGTGGAAACAGATCTTTTGAAGAAATCACTTAAAGCACAATTTAAAAGTGCTGATAGATTTAATTCTAAATACTTAATTGTACTTAATGATGAAGAATTAAAACAAAATAAAGTAACAATAAAAGATAATAAAACTAAAGAAGAAGAAAGTGTAAATATCAATGATCTAGTAGATTATCTAGATATGCATTTATAGGTGAATATGGAAGAATATGTTGATGAATTAAATGAATTTGGCTGTAAAACAGGCAATGTCGTAACTAAAAATGATGCTCATAAAAAAGGATTATGGCATCGTGTTGCTGTTATAGGTGTGGTAGATAAAGATAAAAATATCTTAATGCAAAAAAGAAGTCATGATAAATTACAGTTCCCTGATACTTGGGATATATCAGCTGCCGGACATGTATCAAGCGGCGAAACAAGTTTAGTTTCTGCTTTAAGAGAATTAAGTGAAGAGGTTGGAATAAACACAAATCGTGAAGATTTAATCTTTATAACATCTTTTAGAGATTCTAAAACTCATCCATCAGGCGCTATTGAAAATGAATACTTTGATGTATTTTTAAAGATAGTTGATAAACTCGACTTAAAAGACTTTAAAATGCAAAAAGAAGAGTTAGAAGATATGGAAATAATGAATTTAGATGATGTTATAAAGTTAGCGGTCTCTGGACGTCTTGCAGCTAAAGAGGAAGCATACTATAGAATAAAAGAATATTTAGAAGGAAGATAATTATGGAAAGAATTTTAATAAATGAATTAAAAGAAAATGAAGTGTCCACTATATCAGGATGGGCAGAAGTCATAAGAGATACAAAATATATGATTTTTGTAATTATGAAAGATAGAAGTGGTACTATTCAAGTATCAATTGATAAAAATGAAAATAAAGATATCGTTGATGCTTTAAGTGGAATACTTGCGCATTCAGTTTTATCATTTACTGGTAAAATGGTAAAAAGTGAATATGTAAAACAAGGTGGTAAAGAGTTTATACCTGAAAGTGTCCTAGTACTTTCAAGTGCTGATGCAATCCCACTAGATGAATCAGCCAACATTGATACTCGACTAGACTATCGTTGGATTGACTTAAGAAGTGATAAAAATAATTTAATGCTTAAGGTTCAAACTGCATTTGTCGATGGCATGCGTGAATTTCTAATTCAAGAGGATTTTACTGAAATACATACACCAAAATTAATTGCTACAGCATCGGAATCAGGAAGTGATGTCTTTGAAGTTAAATACTTTGACCGTAAAGCTTATCTAGCTCAAAGCCCACAATTCTATAAACAAATGGCTATGGCAGCCGGTATTGAAAGGATATTTGAAGTTGCTCCAGCTTTCCGTGCCGAAAACTCTAATACCAATAGACACACAACAGAGTTTACTTCTTTTGACCTTGAGTTTTCATATATTAATTCTTTTGAAGATGTCATGGATATGGAAGAACGTTTACTAGTTGCAGGGTTAACAAAAGTTAAAGAGAAATACGGGGATGCTATTAAAGAGACATTTGGTGAAGATGTAATAATTCCAAAAAGACCTTTCCCAAGGGTAAAACTAAATGACTTATATAAAGAATTAGAGAGTAGATATGGTTATAAAATACCTGAACATGATATTGGAGATATGAATGCTGAAGCTGAAAAATTAACTAGCAAGTATGCCATGGAAGAATTCGGTCACGAATTTATCTTTGTTACAGATTTTGCTAAAACTAAAAGAGCATTCTATCATATGCGAAAAGATGATATTCCTCAAGGCTACGACCTTATCTGGAAGGGTACAGAAATTACAACAGGTGCTCAAAGAGAACACCGTTATGAATTTATAAAGAAACAAGCAGAAGAGAAAGGATTAGGACGTGATGTAGAATTCTACATAGAGTTCTTTAAATATGGTTGTCCTCCACATGGTGGATTCGCCATTGGTGTTGACCGTTTGACTATGTTGCTTTTAGGTCTTCCAAGCTTAAAAGAAGAAATGTTTATCTTCCGTGGGCCATCACGTTTAACTCCATAAAAAGGGTGATATAATGGATTTAATTGATTTATTTAAAACAAAAAAAATAGGAGATTCTGTTAAGATAGAAGGATGGATTCGTAATCACAGAAAACAAAAAGACTTTGGTTTTATTGACTTTTACGATGGAACAAGTTTTGAAACAATTCAAATTGTCTACGATAATTCCTTAGAAAACTTCGAAGAAATACAGCATATGCTAGTTGGATGTGCTATTACAGCAGAAGGTGTGTTAGTAGAGTCAAATGGTAACCAAGCATATGAAATAAAAGCGAGTAATATTACTTTAATTGGTGCATGTGACGAAACTTATCCAATCCAGCCAAAAAGACACACTCGCGAATTTCTAAGAAGTGTTGCTCACTTACGTCCAAGAACTCGTCTATATCAAGCTGTATTTAAAATACGTAACTTAGCTGCATACGCAATTCATGACTATTTTCAAAGCCATAACTATGTCTATGTCCACACACCATTATTCACAACATCTGACTGCGAAGGAGAAAATCAAATGTTTAAAGTTACAACTTTTGATTTATCAAACGTTCCTAAAAAAGATGGAGAAGTAGATTACTCAAAAGACCTATTTGGGCGTCCTACATTTATTACTGGAACTGGTCAATTACACGGGGAAGCATACGCCATGGCTTTTAAAAAGATTTATACTTTTGGTCCAACATTCAGAACAGAAAACTCAAATACAAAAACACATGCTAATGAATTCTGGATGATTGAACCAGAAATAGCTTTCTGTGATCTTGATGGACTTATGGACATTGAAGAAGAGATGCTTAAAAGTATTGTTTCTTATGTTTTAAAAAAGGGAGCATCCGAAATAGAATTTTTAAATAGTTTTGTTGATAACACTTTAAAAGAAAAGTTAGAAAATATAGTTTCTAAAGACTTCGTTAGAATCACTCATCATGAGGCAATTGATTTGCTAAATCAAGCTGATATTAAATGGGAGTTTACTCCTGATTATGAAAGCGATATAGCTAAAGAACATGAAAAATATATAACAGAATACTATAATGCACCAGTCTTCATAACTAACTGGCCAAAAGATATAAAAGCTTGGTATATGAAAGAAAATGAAGATGGTAAAACTGTTGCAGCTGTAGATTTAGAAGTACCTGGAGCAGGAGAACTTATGGGCGGAAGTCAAAGAGAAGAAGATTATGATAAACTAGTTAAAAGAGCAGAAGAACATTCAGTTGATGTTGATTCAGTCGATTGGTTCTTTGACTTAAGAAAGTATGGATCTTGTTATCATTCTGGTTTTGGTATGGGATTTGAAAGGCTAATAATATACCTAACTGGAATCGAAAACATCAGAGATGTTATTCCATTCCCAAGAACTCCGGGAAGTTGTGAATACTAGAAAGGATTATTATGAATAAATATAGAACACATTTAATTTCATCATTAACTGAAAAAAATGTTGATGAAGAAATCGTTATTAGTGGATGGGTCGAAAACATTCGTGATCATGGTGGAGTTTTGTTTCTTGATTTAAGAGATGAATCTGGAACAATTCAAACCGTATCAAATGATGATGATATGTTTAAAGGAATTGCTAAAGAATCAGTCGTAAGACTCAGTGGTAAAATAAGAGTAAGAGATGAAGGAACTGAAAATGCTCGTCTAACAACAGGTAACATTGAATTGCTTGTATCAAAACTAGATATTTTAGGTCCATCCCTTCACGAATTACCATTTGATATAATGTCATCTAAACAGAGCAAGGATGATGTAAGACTTAAATATAGATACCTAGATTTAAGAAATGAGGGAGTAAAAAATAATATTCGTCTTAGAGCAGAAATACTTCATTTTTTAAGAAATAAAATGTATGATTTAGGATTTACAGAGGTGCAAACACCAATACTTACTGCATCTTCTCCTGAAGGTGCAAGAGACTTTGTTGTACCATCAAGACTATTTAAAGGTAAATTCTATGCACTACCTCAAGCACCACAAATATATAAAGAACTATTAATGGTAGGAGGCTTAGGAAAATACTTCCAAATTGCGCCATGTTTTAGAGATGAAGACGCAAGAGCTGATAGAACACTCGAATTTTATCAACTTGATTTAGAGATGTCTTTTGTTGAAGAAGATGAAGTACTAAGTATAGGAGAACAAATCTTCTATGATACATTTACAAAATTCTCTAAAAAAGAAGTTACAAAACCTCCATTTAGAAGGATATCATATCGTGATGCTATGGAGATGTATGGAACTGATAAACCAGATTTAAGAAATCCACTTATCATAAAGGATGCAAGTGACGTACTTAAAAATACAACATTTGGACCATTTAAAAATTCTACAATAAAAGTAATTGTAGTCAATAATATTGGTGGATACTCTAACTCATGGTTTAATGAAATAGTTGATTATGCATCATCTATTGGTATGCCAGGAATTGGTTATATCACACTTATGGAAGATGGTTCCTTAAAAGGACCAATTGATAAATTCTTGAGTGATGAAGAAAGATCATCTTTAATAAATGACTTTGAAATGAATACCAACTCCGTAATGTTCTTTATTGCAAATAAAAAACTAAAAACCGCTCAAAAGTTTGCTGGACTTATTCGTGATGAATTAGGAAGAAAACTTGATTTAATGGATAAAAACAAACTTGAACTATGTATTATAAATGATTTTCCAATGTTTGAATTAAATGATGTTACTAAAAAGTATGAATTCTGTCACAATCCATTTAGCTTACCTCATGGTGGAATTAAAGACTACGAAGAAAAAAGCCCTGAAGAAATACTTGCATATCAATATGATTTTGTCTGCAATGGAAATGAAATGGCTAGTGGGGCAATAAGAAATCATGACTTAGACTCTTTAGCTAAAGGATTTGAAATAGTAGGTTATACAAGAGAAGAAGTTGAAACTCGTTTTAAATCAATTTTTACGGCATTCAAGTATGGTTGTCCTCCTCATGGCGGTATGGCTCCTGGAATAGATAGAATAATCATGCTTATTCAAGATGAGCCAAATTTAAGAGAAGTACAAGCATTCCCAACAAGTGCGAGTGGAGCTGACTTAATGATGGGTTCTCCTAGTACTTTGACACAAGAACAATTAAATGAACTTGGAATAAAATTTGAGATGGATGGTGAAACAAATGACTAGTGAATTTACTCAAGCAACAGTAGATAAACTTGCAGATTTATTACTAATTGGTTTAACTGAAGAAGAAAATAAAATGGTCTTTGAAGAATTCGAAATAATTGATTCTAATATCAATAAAATAAATGAAATTGAAGGAATAAAGGATGCAAAACCAATGACTCACACTTTAGATGATTTTGTTATAACTTTAAGAGAAGATGTAGCAGATGAATCTATTCCAGTTAATGAGTTGCTTTCAAACTGTGATGATGAGGATGATGGATGTGTATCTGTACCAAAGGTGGTGGGATAATGAAATATATGAATTTAAGTATAACTGAATTACATGACATGTTGAAAAGTGGTAAAGTAACTAGTGATGAATTAATTAAAGAATCTCTAGTATTATCACATGAAGTTCAGGATAAATGTAATGCTTTTGTAACTATCTTTGATGATGCTGAAGTCACCCAAGTAACAGATGATTTATTATCGGGCATTCCTTTTGGTGTAAAAGATAACTATTCAACTAAAGGACTGCTTACAACAGGTTCGTCAAATACCTTAAAAGATTATGTTCCTTTCTTTAATGCAACAGCTTATGATAATTTAATAAAAAAAGGAGCAATTCCGGTTGCTAAAACAGCTATGGATGAATTTGGATTAGGTGGTACTGGTACAACTGCGCATACTGGTGTCCAAAAAAACCCATGGGATTTAACTCGCATGTGTGCAGGGTCTTCATCAGGTTCTGCTGCATCAGTTGCTGCTGGTGTTTACCCATATGCTTTAGGAAGTGACACAGGGGACTCGATTCGTAAGCCCGCTGGATTCTGCGGAATAGTTGGCTATAAACCAACATATGGAATGATTTCACGTTATGGATTATTCCCATTTGCATCAAGTCTAGATCATTGTGGAGTTCTTTCAAGATCAGTGCGTGATGCAGCAATAGTGGTTGATGCCATGAAAGGACTTGACCCTAATGATATGACTACATGGGATTCAAGTAAAATACATTTAAATGATGATTTAACTGATGACGTTAAAGGTAAAAAATTATTTTACATCAAAGAATTATGCGATTTAGCAAATTATCCTGATGCCGATGAAGAATTAAAAAATCATCTTAACAATTTTCATGAAACAATAAAAAAATGTGAGAGCATTGGTATAAGTGTAGAAGGCGTTAGTATTGATCCAAAGTTAATACGTGCAATACCTTCCGTTTACCAAGTAATATCATGTGCTGAGGCAACAAGTAATCTATCTAACTTAACTGGTTTAATATTTGGACCAAGAGGTGAGGGTGATAATTATATCGAAATGATGAAAGATCATAGAACTAAAGGCTTTTCACCATTAATTAAGCGTCGTTTAATAATTGGTTCATATGTTTTACAAACTGAAAATCAAGAAAGATATTTTAAAAATGCCCAAAGAGCAAGAAGACTTATAGTTGATGCTATAAAAGAAGAGTTTAAAAAATATGATGCCATGATTTCTCCTGTTGGATCTGGCCCAGCTAAATCATTAGATGGCTCAAAGGAAATGCTAAAAGATGATACTTTAGCCCTAGAAGATCAATTACAAATTGGTAACTTTGGAGGTTTCCCATCTATTACAATTCCAAATGGTTTTGTATCTAACTTACCCGTTGGTATAAATATTACTGGTAATTGCTATGAAGACCAAACTGTTTTAAATATTGCTTATGCTTTAGAAGGTACGATGAACTATAAAAATCAAATCGCACCATTAATTGGAGGTGAAGAGTAATGGGAAAATATAAAGTTACAATCGGGCTTGAAATGCATTGTGAAGTGTCTGAAACAAAATCTAAAGTATTTTCAAGTGCAAAAAACGCTTACAGTGATACACCCAACACTTTTATAAGACCTTTAGATATGGGGTTTCCTGGAACTCTTCCTGTTTTAAATAAAGAAGCTGTTAAAATGAGCTTGATGATGAGTGAAATACTTAACTGTCGTCAACCAGAATACATGTACTTTGAAAGAAAAAATTACTATTATCCTGATATGCCTAAAAACTATCAAATAACCCAAAATCCTCCAGAAGATTGTGCAGGTATGGGAGGGCATATTGATATCATTAGAGAGGACGGCTCATCGTTCACAGTTGGAATTGATAATATTCATCTAGAAGAAGATGCCGCAAGAATGACCCATTTGTATGACACGTCAATAATTGATTATAATCGTGCAGGTGTTCCTTTACTAGAATTAGTAACAAAACCAGATATTCATTCAGCAGAAGATGCAGTATCGTTTTTAGAGTACATTAGAGCAATTTATCAATATTGTGGCATATCTGAAGCAGATTCTAAAAAAGGACAAATCAGATGTGATGTTAACGTATCAATCTCTGAAGATGATACTCTAGGCACAAAAGTTGAAGTTAAAAATGTCAATTCCTTTGGTGGAGTATTTGGGGCTATTCAATATGAAATAAAAAGACAATCTGAACTTAAAGATGCTGGTCGTTATGATGAAGTAGAACAAGAAACAAGAAGATGGGACGAAGAATCAGGTACAACAATTCGTATGCGTAGTAAGGTCGATGCTGAAGATTATAAATATTTTGTTGAACCTAATATTCCAAAGTTTAGAATAACTCCCGAATGGTTAGAGGAAATAAGACAAAGTATTCCAGAACTTCCATATGAAAGAAAAGCAAAATACATGGAGAAATATGGCTTATCAGATTATGATTCGGGAATATTAATTAAAGATATTAAAACTGCAGAATACTTTGAAAAATGTCTTGAACTAGGAAGCGATGCAAAAACTGCTGCAAATTGGATTACTGGTAATATCTTGGGTTACATCTACAAACATGAAATAAATATTGATGAATTGTTTATAACACCAAATAGACTATATACTATTCTTTCTTCTATGCAAAGTGGAAAAATATCTTCTAAACAAGCTAAAGAATTATTCTTTATGACTCTTGAAAGAGAAGAGGAGCCAGAGAGCATTATGAAAAGTGAGGGCATTGAACAAATAAGTGATGATGGTGCAATAACATCAGTAATTATAGAAGTTCTAGATGAAAACAAAACACAAATAGAAGAATATAAAAATGGTAAAACAAATATGTTCGATTATTTTGTTGGACAAGTTATGAAAAAAACTAGAGGACAAGCAAATCCTATTAAAGTAAAAGAAGTGTTAACAAATGAATTAAGTAAGAGATAAACTCTTACTTTTTTAGTGATTTTCGCAATAATTTATGGTAGTATTACTATAGAGTGAGAATAAAAAGAGGAGATAAAATATGAGAAAGTATTTTAAATTACTAGTTTTATTATTTATTAGCTTTATTCCAGTTAATACTTATGCATACAGTTTATCATGTGATAATTCTACTCTTAAAGTAGGAGATGTTTTTTCATGTACTATATCAGGAAGTAATGCCTCTTATGATAAGTTATCTGGAACTATTGAAAGTGATGATGCATTATCTTGCAAAAGAGCAAACATTTCACCAGGATTAGAAGTGTTAGCCTCATCAACTGATACATTTTTTGATCTAAGTGGAACAACTTCTAGCGAGGATTTGATTGTTTTATCATGCCAAGTTGTAAGTAACCCAGATGATACTTTAAACGCAACAGTTTATGTAAATGATTTTACCTACCATGTTGCTGGTAGTGGAACAAATGAAACCAGTGAGATTTTAAGAAGCGATTTTATAAAAATTGAGCACAAGGATGAATCAGGTCCAGTTGATACTAAACCTAGAGAAATTTCTGATCCATCTGTTCGTCCAAGAAGATTGGTTTCTAAAGAATTAAATCTTACTTTTTCACAATTTATAACAGAATACACAGTAGAAGTATTATTTGAAACAGAAGAAGTAACATTTGATTATGAATTAAATGATCCAACATCTACATTAAGAATAGAAGGAGATACTAAACTCCAAGTAGGAAATAACACAATTGATATATATATAACTAATGCTGATGGAACAAAAGAAGCCTGCTACACCTTTTATGTTGAAAGACTTGCAAGAGGAGAAGAAATTTATTACCCCGAAAGTGATTCAACTTTAAAATCCATGGTTATTCCAGGATATTCAATTGGGTTCAATAAAGATAATTTAGAATATAGAATTCACCTAACAAGAGACGTTAATTCAGTAAATATAAATACAATTCCAAATTATGAAAGAGCAACAGTTTCTATAACTAACACAGATAATCTAAAAAATGGTGATGTAATTGCCGTTGAAGTAACAAGTGCCGATGAAACAAGCAAAACGACATATAAGATATTCGTAACAAAAGATGCTCCTAAGAAAGACTATTCTACTATTATTATAGTAAGTATTCTTGCCCTTGCTTTTATAGGAACAATAGCTATATTTATAATTACTAATAACAAGAAAAAAAGTGATCCTCTTTTAAGCATCAAAACAAATAAAAGAAAAGTAAATAAAGGAAAAAACTTTGATGCATCCATTGTACCTGAATCTCAGGCTACACAACCCGTAAATAATGAGGAACAACCAGTCGAGCAAATCAATACTATTAATTTAAATACAGAAAACACCGTATCTCCTATACAAACTGAAAAAGTTGTTGTTGATTCATTCAATCAAATAAGTAGCACAACCGAAAGTATTAATTTAACTGCCAATGCTCAAAACTCACAAATTACTAATCCGGAGAATTTAGCAACTAATACTCCTCAAACCGAGCCAGTAGTTCAACAAAATGCAAATTATCAAATGCCAAATCAAAGTGTTCAATCTATTCCAGTAGAACCATCAGGAGGCATACAAAATCAAATGACTTATCAATCGTCTAATAATCCTACGCCAGTAGAAAATGCTCAAATGAACACTAACGCAGATCAATATCAAAACGTGTATCAACCTGAGAATCAACAAAATCAAAACAATAATCAATAATGCAATCACCAAGGTTGCATTTTTTTTGACGTTTTATTATAATAATAAAAAGCGGAGGGGATTATGAAGTATTATTTAGGTTATTATGACAATCATGAATATAAGCCAATTAAAAGTCTTGAAATTGGTGATACACTTATGAATGTAGTAGACTATACTACCTCTTTTACATCAATAAAAAAGATAAAAGACGATTTATATAGTAAAAAATTAATACCTAATCCGACTGTTAGAATTGATTATGTAATTGAAAAGGGACCTAAAAATAACAAAAGTTACCATATACTTAATTCTACAGATCAAATATACACATCAGAATCAAAAAGATTTTTTGATGTAACTACATTAAAAGAATTATTATCAAGTGAAGTAGATAATTCTGAATTTGTAGCTTTACTAAACTCCAAATACATAAAGAAATATGGATATATTAATAATATATTAGCTTATCTACTTAATTTAAATGAAGAAGATTTAGCATCCATTTTAGAAAAACTAATAAAAGTAATTTTAAGTGTTGAAGCAAAAACTTCAATCGAAAAAACCCTAAATTATATAAACGAACATAAGGATTCTATTAATTATGATATTATAGATGGTTACATTGAATCACTAATTAGAACTATAAAAACAAAACCCTATGACATTACAAATATGTTTATATTTTTTAAAAAATATATTGAATTTAGAACTATACCAGCTATGTCATATTTATCTAGATGGTTACAAATTGCAATAGATGAATCTAGAAATGGGGGAGTATATATTGACTCTATGGAAGAATCTATCAACGAAGAAAGCGCGCTTAATTATTTCTTTAATGAAATCGTCTATGAGTTTGACTATAGAAAAAAAGAGTATAAAAAAGAAAACGGAAAGAGAAAAATAAACTACCGTGAAATGTTCGATTTAGGCGTATTTGTTGCAGACTACTATCAAACTATTTATGAAGAGTATGTTGAGTCAATGAAATCTAGCAATAAATATGAAATAGAAGATGATTCTTATGACGACGAAGAAGAATTCCTTGAAGAAGAGGATTTTGCAAGAATTGGAACAACCTCTGAAGATGCTGGATATAACTTAAGAAGAAGGGATGGTTAATGTGGATAATTATATTGATGAATTCGTCGATTACATGCGAATACAAAGAAATTATTCAAATAACACAGAAGTAAACTATTCAATTGATTTAGAAGAATATAAAAAATATATAGATGAATTGCATATTAATTATAAAAAAATAACATACAAAGAAATCAGTTTATTTACCAAATATTTAAAAGAAGTAAAGAAGTTTGAGCCATCTAGCATCAACAGACACCTTTCGTCTCTAAGAAGCTTTTATAATTTTCTTTTAAACAAAGGGGTAATAGATACAAATCCATTTAAATTAGTTAACGGTCCTAAAAAAGCCCTTAAACTTCCAAATTATATGAAATATTCTGAATTTGAGATAATGATATCTTCTTGTGGTGAAGATCCTTTAGGAATAAGAAATCAAGCATTACTAGAACTATTGCTTGCAACAGGAGCCAGAATAGGTGAATTGATAAAAATAAAAGAAGAAGATATCGATTTTGTCAATAAAGAGATAAAAGTTCTTGGAAAAGGCAATAAAGAAAGAATTTGCTATTTTAATGGACACGCAGCAAACTCTTTAAAAAAGTATTTAAATGAATCGCGTCCAATTCTTTTAAAAAACAAAACAAGTAAGTATCTATTTATAAATCATATAGGAGGCAATTTAACCGATAGAGGAGTGAGAAGTATACTAGACTCTATAATTAAAAAGAGTTCTCTTAGTACTAAAATAACACCTCATACATTCAGACATACTTTTGCAACAATGCTTCTAAATGAAGGATGTGATTTAAAAAGTGTTCAAGAACTTCTTGGACACGTTAATCTTAGTACAACAAGTATATACACTCACATAACCAACGATAGGATTAAGGATATATATTTACATACTCATCCTCGAAGTAAAAAATGAGTCCCAATTATATTATCTTTTACATAGTACATTACTGATTCAACATCATTATAACTATCTTTTACCGACAAATTAATTGAATATAAAACTTCTTCAATTATATTTTGTGAGACAATATCACCAAAAATTGCTTCATTAAAATTAAGGAGAATAGATTTATCAATTAGCTCGTAGTTAATGAGTTTTGCTTCAGAATTAATATAATTAACAATATTGGAATTATATGTGTTAGAACTTTCAAGTTCTTCAATTATAATTTCAATTTTTTCTTTGTCAGAATTTTCATATTTAGTGACTGGTATAAAGTATTTATAGTCATTATTCACAGCAGGAAAGTAAATCGTTGTCGAAGAAACATCATCTAAATTATTTAAATTATATACTTTATTTATTTTATAGGTTCTATCAATTATTGATGGAACTTTTTTTAAAGAATGTGGGAGTTTTTGCAATAAGATATGATCAACTTTGATAGTAATTGAATTGATGTTATTTATTTCAGTAATGCTAAATACTAGGGCTTCTATTAGTTTTTCTTCAAGATCTTCTTCGATATCTAAAAAATTTCTTGAAAAATCTAGTGTAGCATTTCCATCAGTAACATTTACACTTAATAGTTTTGTCCCTTTAGGTATAATCGGACTAAAACCTTCTCTAACATGATCATTATCCTCTGTAATTGTTAAGAGTTCTATCATTTCTTTAATTACTTCCGTATCTTCACAATTTTTATAAACAACATCAAGCCTAGATAGATAATTGTTATCATCAAGCATATATATAACACCCTTATTAACATCTACTTTATCATCTACTTTTTTTGCCGTTGGATAAATTCTTAGAATTTCAATAATTAATAAACAAAGCAATAATATACTAAAATTTTTTATTATTTTACTTTTAAGCATAAAACACCTCAATAAAATATATGCATACATAAAAAAAATAAGCCATTAAAGGCTTATTTTATAATTAATTCTCCCATTTTTATTAATTCAATAATAGCTTGATATCTAGTATTAACTTCTAGTTTTTGCATTACATTAGAAATGTGATTTCTAACTGTTTTATCACTAATGTAAAAATAGTCGGCAATCTCTTTACTATTCTTTCCTTTAATTAGTTCATCAAATATTTCTTTTTCCCTTGGTGTTAGAATTTGATTCATGATAGTACCTCACTTTCATAATACCTACTATATAATATGAAAGATACTCGGTTAATGTTTATTCAAACTTAACTGTGACATAATAAGCTTCGTCAGTTGTAGCATTTACAAACGCTATTATATCATTTGCGATACTTACAGATTTTTCTTTATTAGCAATAACAACTTTTAGATTTTTATCACTAATAGACACAAAAGAATTGACTTTAAAATTGTCATTAATACTTTTTTCTAATTTTTCTTCGGATATTTTGTTGGAATTTAAAAACTTGATTTTTTCATAAGCATCATTTTTTTCTTCTAAAGATTTAGTAGAATCTAATAATACTTCTTGAAGTGTCTGTATAGTTTTTTCATTTTCTTCGTCTTTACTTATTCTCATTGCCGTAATTGCTTCACTCTCTGTTATCTTAATAGTCTCTTCCTCTTGTACGTCTTTATTAGATGAAAAAACAGAAGCACTAGTAGGTCCCGGAATAGCAACATAATAAACAGCTAGAACTAGAATAATACTAGATAGGGTTAAAAACCATAATTTTGATTTATTTATCATTAAATTTCCTCCATTACTGTTAAATAATATGAAAGAATTAAATAATTATACTAAATAAAATAAGATAAGAATCTTACAATTTTAAGAATTAGTCTAAACATATTAGTGTCCTTTCTAAATCTCTGCCTCTATATATTATATTACGCATGCTATCTCATTTTACTTCTAAGTCTAAATAATAAAAAAAGTTTTCTTTTTTTGAAGTAAATAAAAAGTATAAAGGTAAAAAGATATATGAAGGGAGGAAATGAATGTGAAGAAAACAGTAGTCTATCAAGAAGAAATAAGTGATTGCGGAGTTTCATGTCTTTTATCAATTATTAGGTATTATAATGGAGATGCTAATCTTGAAACCTTAAGAATTGATTCTAACACCACAAATAAAGGAGTAACTGCTTATGATTTAATAGAATGTGCAAAGAAATATGGCTTTAATGCCTCAGGATACAAAGATTTTGATATATCCAAATATAAACTGCCTTGTATCCTACATATAAAAATAAATCAATCTCTGTCTCATTTTGTAGTTCTATATGAAATAAGAAAAACGACATTTGTGATTATGGACCCGGCAAAAGGTTTGATAAAAGTGAATAAAGATTTATATAAAGATAAACTAACCGGAAATATAATTGTTCTAGAACCTAGACAAAGTAGCTTACCTAAGAAGAAAAACAAAAATATTCTAAAAAAAGAAATAATTGCCAAACTAAAAAAATACCACCATAACTTTATAAAAATAATTCTCTTAGAAATATTATTCATAATTCTTAGTATAGTTAGCAGTTTTTATATAAAAATCTATAACTATAAAGAGTATATTACTACTTTAAGTATAGCATTTGCTTTTATAAGCATATTTATTGAAGTCATATCATATCTAGTATTTAAAAACACCATAAACTTAGAAAATCACATAAATTCTAACTTGTCAGATTATTTTTTTAATCATATTTTAAAACTTCCTTTAAAATATTTACATTTAAAAGATCCTGGAGAAATAGTTAAACGGGCGAACGAAGTAGAAGCCATAAATGAAGTAGTCATAAATTCATTATTATCAATAATTATTAATGTTTTAATAGTATTAAGTATTTTACCATTCTTAATTATCATGGAAAATAAAGTTTTATCTATAATATTTATCCAAGTGCTGGTAATAGTGATACTTTCATCATTAACAATAAAAAAGTTAAGAATGAAGTCAAAAGACACTATTGAAGCAAGTACTGAGTATAATAATATATTAATTGATGGAATATATGGTTTAACGAGTCTAAAGCATGCAAAAGGAGAAGAGTATTTTAAGAAGAAAACCCAAAATAATCTAAAAGATAAATTAATAAAAGAGAAAAATTATAGCCTTTACTTAAAAAAGTATGAAACTATAAAATCCTCTATACTAGCATGTGCTAGAGTACTTATTAATATATATTTGGTTTCTAAAATCTACAATAATACATTTTCTTTTGAAGAACTTATAATTATAGATGCGTTTATTGAAATAATTATAAATTCCTCATCCAATATAATCTCGTCAATCATGGAATTGGTATTTGTAAAAAACCTATTCATAAAAGCTAATGATTTTTACAACATTGAATATAAAGAAATCTCTAATAAACAAAAATTTGTAAATGGAGATATTGAATTTAAAAAAATTAACTATACATATCACAGCAACTATCCTATAATAAAAAACTTTACTACAACAATAAAAAGGGGAGAAAAAGTAATAATCAAAGGCGAAAGTGGAAAAGGCAAATCAACATTATGCAAAATCCTTTATCGTGAAATAGAAGATTACAAAGGTAATATTTTTATATCTGGAAAAAATATAAAAGAAATTGACACATCCGAATATACACAAAATATTATCTATTCTTCACAGACAGAAAGAATAATAAATGGTTCTATAAAAGAAAATATTCTTCTAGGCAAGGAAATATCAGAAGAAAAATTATGCAAAATACTTGAATTATGTAAAATTAATAGGATTACAAATAAAAGAACCTTTGGAATCAACACCATATTATTTAGCGGGGGAGAAGAGTTATCAGGTGGAGAAAGACAACTTATATTTTTAGCTCGAGCCCTTGCTAATGATTTTAATATTCTTGTTTTAGATGAAACATTGTCTGAGGTAAATGATGAAGTAGAGGACGAAATATTAAAAGATATATTTAATTATTATAAAAATGAAACAATAATCTATGTAACTCATAAAAATAATAAAAACTATTTTAAAAGAATCATAAATGTATAGAAAGGAGAAAATAATGGCTTTAGAAAATAATGAATTAATGAATATCTCAGGCGGAGGATTCAAATTTGGTATTGCTGCTGTTATTGGAGGAGTTATAACTTTTCTAATTGGAGTAGTTGACGGACTTATTACACCCAAATGACAAAAAGGCAAAAGTATAGAGTTTATAGGGAATT
>CAYWFZ010000028.1:0-22768 GCA_964458035.1 uncultured Muribaculaceae bacterium
TTTTTTTTTTTTTTTTAGCAAGCCTAACCTGTTTTGTCAACATAAAAATCATCTAATTTATACACTATTTTACACATAGTTATGACTTGATTAAAAATAATAATCGTGTTAATATGTATGTAGATGAAGGAAACTTCATATAATGTAAAAAGGAGAATTCGATAGTGGTATGTCGAATGTCTACCTAGTTAGTTTGTAGACATTTAAGTTTTCACTTAGATGTCTTTTTTTATGACTATTATCATGATGATAGTAAGAAATAAAAGGACAGCAATCAATTGCAAAACCTTTATGATAAAAGTCTTGTTCTTCATTACCATCACCTCCTCGCCTTGTAAAAAGTTTAGAGGTAGACATCCGACGTTATTGAATTCTCCTAAGTTCATATTACATTATTATCTATACTATTGCAAGCATAAATTCAACGTATTTTCGGTGCTTCGAGGCAGATTTTTAATATTTGTATTACAGATATTTTAAATCTGTTTTTATATGAAAAAAAGTTGTGTAAACACACAACTAATTTTCAATAACAATTTTAACAATTTTCTTTTTACCTTTTTGTAAAACAAATTCATTCTTTTCTACTACATAGTTAGGATCAGTTACTTTTTCACCATCAATACTTACTCCACCTTGTTCTACTAATCTTCTAGCTTCACTTTTAGATGGTGCTAGTTCACTTTCAACCAAGATATCAAGTATATTAGTTGATTTAACTGTAATAGCTGGCATATCATCACTGACCTTACCTGAGAATATTGCTTCACTAGTTTCTCTAGCTTTAATTGCTTCTTCTTCACCATGTAAGAATGTAATAACTTCATGAGAAAGTCTCTTTTGTGCCATTCTAAGTTCAGGTTTTTCCATATGCTCTTTTTCGATTTGTTCAATTTCCTCTTTCGATAAGAATGTTAATTTCTTCAAGTAATCAATTACACATTCATCACTTGAATTAATTAAATATTGATATAACTCATAAGAAGATGTTTTATTCTTATCAAGCCATAAGGCATTACCTTCAGTTTTACCAAACTTAACACCATTTGCATCTAATACTAATGGCATAGTCATACCAAATAACTCAATATTATCACGTTTACGCGCAAGTTCAATACCAGTTGTAATATTTCCCCATTGATCAGAGCCAGCAACTTGTAATGTTACTCCTTTAGTTTTATTTAATACAACAAAATCCATACCTTGTAAAATTGTATAAGCAAATTCACAGAATGTTATACCGGAGTCTAATCTTCTACTAATAATATCTTTATCTAACATATAATTAACATTAATATATTTACCATAATCTCTTAAGAAATCAAGAGTTGTTAAATCTTTTGTCCATTCATAATTATTAACAACTTCAAATCCAAATATTTCTTTAGCTTGTTTAGTCAAACCTAAAACATTCTTTTCAACTGCTTCTTTAGTTATCATAGGTCTCTCTTTACTAGGTTTAGGATCTCCAATCAACCCAGTAGCGCCACCTATTAATAGAATTGGCTTATGTCCGTATCTAGCTAGTCTACTAGCAATCAAAAATGATGAAAAATGACCTATATGCATAGAATCAGCTGTAGGATCTGTTCCAATATAAAATGTTAGCTTCTCTTCATTTAATTTTTTTCTTAACTCAGGACTTGAAACATCTTTAATAAGCCCTCTCCACTCTAAATCCTCAAAACAATTCATTATATTCCTTCTTTCTAAATAAAAAAGTCATGAATTAATAAGGACGAAGGACTTCCCCCGTGGTACCACCTTAATTCATGACTTTAAATCACCTTATTTATCTTAACGCGATAGAACGATTTGACTCCTAGGGTCGTAAATCCTAATCTTCATCAACAAGTTAATTATACTAAACCAAATTAACTTTTGTCAATCAGTTTATCTTTTTGTTAAATTTTTATATTCAAGTGCTGCTTTAATAGAAACATCAGCTACATCAGTTATTTCAATACCCTCCATACTAGAATCTATATCTTCATAATTTGTATTTTTGATTATATCAGCAGCTATATCAAGTACATCATAATCATAACTATTGTTTGCATCAACTATTTCTAAATAATATATCTGATCTTGACCAGCATCTGCAAATGCAATCATTCTATTTACTAATTTTGTTGTGGTCTCAAAAACAAGAAACTCGACATCATTCGCTTTAAGTTCTTTAACAGAACTTACATTAACTTGATTCTCTTGCATTGATGCTCTAATTGAATTCTTTGCACCAGTTAAATCACTATATAAAGCATCATCTGTCTTTATATAAATTTTAAATAAATCATCTTCACCATATACAATAAGTCCACCATTGCTTTTATCATATGTATATTGTTCAGGTATTTTATATGTATATCCATTAATATTAGTCGTATTATTTTTTCCATCATTAACATATTTCACTTTTTTATTGGAAACAACACTTCTATTTGCTCCTATATTAGTACTGCAGTAATTCTTAGAGAATAAAGCTTTACCTATAAGAACACCTATAACGAGGAAAATAATTGAAACAACAATCATCAATGTCTTAGGTACATTTTTGCTTCCCTTTGCAAGTGATATCTTAAATTTCTTTTTCTTACTCGGATTTTCTAAAGCAACTGATCCACTTGTGTTTTCACCAACAGTAGCTCCACTTTCGGATACTTCTGGAGCTGATCCATCAGATGGCATTGATACTTCTGTTACTGCACCAACACTTGGTATAGCAATATCAACCCTTTCGTCTTGTCTAGTTTGCTCATTTATTTCTTCTTGTCTTTGTTCTTCTTCAGCCTCTTTTGAATAAGTAGACACACTAGCATCATTTGATAAATCTCCTGCCCCTTGAGCTAAATTTTCTTTTTCAACATTTAAGGTTGGAGGAGCCATGTTTTCTGTTATTTCAACATGTTCATCTTCTTCATCTAAATCTACAAAATTTCTATCATCAAGTTCGCTTTCTTTTCCTTCTGTACTAGGAACGCTTGGCTGAATATCAGGTGAAGAAATAGCATTAGTTGCTGCTATTACTGTATCTTGCCCATTAACAACTTGTGAATCAACTATTGGTTCAAGAACTTGTGTTTTTTCTAAATCAACACCATTATTTTCATTAACAATAATAGACTCGTTTGAAACGCTCTCAGGTGGAATCACAGGTGATGCAGTATTATTTACTAAAGAACTCTCTTGTACTTCATTATTACCTACAGAAGCAGGATTAACTACTTGATTATCTACTGGTACTGAAACATTGTTGAACCCACAAACTGGACAAATAGTTGAACCTGCAAGCAATGGTTTCCCACAATTGCTACAATTCATAATTCCACCCTCCTATCCTAATATAATTATACTTTATTATCATCTATTATTCAATACCTTGAAATAGAAGTAACCTCACAAAAAAATAGAACATAAAGTTCTATTAATCTTCTAATTTCTCTTGCATATCAGCAAGCATTGCAGCTAGTTTTTTCTTTATATCCTTAGCTGTTTTTTCAACAACTGGAGCACTTTTTTCTTTAGCCATATCCATTAAATCTTGTGCTCTATCGCTTAATTCATTTATTTTTTTCTTAGCAATTTTTTTTGCTTTTTCTTTATCCATATCAGCAAGTTCTGTTTTTAACTTTTCAAAACTATCTACTAAATCATCCTTAACTTCATTAAGATCAATGTCTTTAACCTTATTAGCAAGATTCTTTGCTCCTTTTTTAATATCCTTTCTTGTTTCTTCTCCACTCTTTGGCGCAAGAAGCATACCAATTCCTACTCCTACAGCAGCTCCTGCAAGCATTTTACCTAATCCTTTTTTTCCCATCTTACTTTTTCCTTTCTTTTTTCAAAATCTCTTCTAGTTCTTCTTCATCATCGAGTAATTCATCTTTACTCTCTTTGTTAAATAGTTTAATTAAGAAATTTTCAACATAATTAACACATTTTTCAGTTAATCCAGAAACTTTATCGCTTATCATCTGAATTATCGTAAAAAGTGAATTTAAACTATTAACTTTTTCTTCGACATTTAAAGCAATCGCTTTAACTTTATCAATTATATATATGCATTTGATTATTAAAATAATACCAGAAGTAAGTAAAACAATTAGAAGTACATCAATAATTATAGGTAGTACAATATCTAATATTTCCATTATTCATCCTCATCTTTGTACATTGAATCAATTAAATTGAAAAGATCTGTTTCAATTGTATTGTCAAGACCTTCATCATCTTCACTTTCATCATCATCTGGTCTTGAAATAATACTTTCCATATCTACTGCTTCATCGTCATCCTCATCTGGTGATTCTTCTGCAGTATCATTTTCTCTTATGCTATCAAATTCACTTGTACTTTCAAATGCATCTTCTATATTATTATTATCATTTTCTGAAACTTCTATACTAGATTTTTCTAAATTAGTATCAACACTCTCGATTTCATCATAATTATCAGTTTGAATAATATCATCATCAATGTCATCTATTGAATGAGTTGGAACATCATTTTCCTCTTCAATTGGTGTTTTTCTCACTTCTTTTTTTGCTTTTTTTACAGGAGTCTTAATAATCTCTTCTTTTTCTTCTTCAATTGGTTCATTTATTAAATCAGTAATAGCAGTATTTAATTCAATTAGTTCTTCAGTTTGAGCTAATTTTTTTTCGGGTTGTTTTTTTAAAACTTCTTTATCTAAATCTGTTTTTTCTACTTTTTGAGGCTTTTTCTTTTGGACTAATGGTTGATCATTGTAACTAACCGGTCCATAAGTTCTAGGTACAGCACCCGTATTAACTTTTGTTAAAGCATCAGTTCTATCAACTATTTCTTCAGGTTTATAGTTTTTATCTAAAATTCCCCAAACAGGTGAAATAACTGGTGTATTAGTAAATGGCTTTTTCTCTTTTACTTCTTTAGAAGACTCTTCAAGAATTTTGCGATAATCTTTCGTATCTCTATCTCTACGCACTGGATCCTTCGGAGTTGTAGTAAATGAATTTACCTCTTTTACTAACTTTATTTCCTCTTCAGGCTCATCATTCAAGAAATTAATATCCATATCTTCATAATTTCTTTGTCTAGTTGGAATCTTTGTCTCTGGAACATCAAATTCAGTTTCAATAGGAAAATTAAACTTATCAATTTGCTCTTCAACCTTTTGTGGTTCCTTTTCCTCTTGAGGAATCTTTATTTCACGAATTGGATTTTCTTCTTCCTCTTCATTATGATATTCAATAAATCCACGCCCATCACTCTTGACTGGTTCTTTTTTTGCTTTTGGAGTTCTTTCAGGTAATTCTTCAGAATCATCTACATCATCAAATAATATTTTCTTAAATTTATCTACAAAACTCATAATACTCATCCTCTTTCTTTAATAACATCCGGATCATAATCATCTTCATTACCCTTATAAGTATCATCTACTTCATCTAAATAATTAGTTTCCACATTCGTGTTATCAAAAATATTAACTTGTTCTTCTGCTGAAGCAAACTCATTTTTATTTAAATTAGAAGCAATTACATCATCAATATAATTAATTGATGATAATATAACTAAAGACTCTGTAATTACTTTATTCAAATCTTTATGATTACACTTAACCTCAATTTTTGCATAATTATAAATTATTTTTATTAAATATTCTTCTCCAATATCTTTAACATTAATTATACCAGACTTATCATCTTTGCTTATCTGTTTACTATAATAAAAAGTATCATTTTCTTCATAAAGAGAAGTCTTTTTATTGTGATAAGCAACTAAGTCAACATATAGATAATAATCATAGTATTTACTCTTAATTATCTCATTATATTCATCAGTTATAGTTGATTTTAAAGTCCTAGGTAAATAATATTTATAGCCACTATTAACATGATTATATAACTTATATTTACTATTAATGGTTTCATCTACTAAAGTATCAATAGATGCATCATTTATTTTCACACAACCACTTGTAAGTCCTAAAATTAGACCAACAAACGCGATTAATAGATACTTTTTCATGTTCCACCTACTCTTATATAAATAATTATAACAAATTTAATAACTAATTTAAATAAGTTTTTATAAAACTACTCCCACTTATTTTCAATTATATCAAAAAAAGAGTAAAATTAACTACTTTTCCAAATACTTTACAGCATCTAGATAGTTAATTTTTACTCCCTTACTTTTAAATTTTTTTTCATACTCAGTTTCCACATTATCGATTTCCTCATTCTCTAAATCCAAAGAAACTTTCTCAAGTGTATATCCATGTTTACTTAAACTAGAAAGAGAATAAGCAAAAAGGCCTATATTATCTGTTTTTTGAATAATATGAGGGTTCCCGATAAATATAGAATCGTACTTATTTAAGAATGTTTCACTTGTAAGTCTTCTTCTTTCATGACGTGTTTTAGGCCAAGGATCCGAAAAATTAAGAAAAAGAGCAGAGATTTCATGATCAAATATTAAATTTATAATATCAGCGTCTACTCTTATTAACTTTAAATTAGGTAAGTTCTTGTTCTCTAATTTCTGAATAGCTCTTACCATAACTGATTCATACTTTTCGACACCAATAAAATTAACATTGGGGTATTTTTCTGCCATACCAATAATAAAATCTCCCTTACCCATGCCAATTTCTAAGCATATTGGAGAGTTTTTTTCAAACAAACTCTTAAAATTACCAAATAATTCCTTTGTCGGTGCAACAACATATGGTGAATTATTAACAATATTAACAGCATCTTTAACATTTCTTAAACGCATAATTTTTACCTCCTCAACTATTCACAAAAATAAAATTACCACATATATTAAATTAGGAGTGATGAATTTTGAAAAAAGATCGAAATAGTTTTTTTTCTCAATTTGGTAGTTATGGGTACAATAATCAACCCTACATGCAACCGAGTATGAATATGCAACCACCTGCTATGCCACAAGTAAGTTCAAATATGTCTTATCAAATGAACCAACCTGCAGCAGTAGGTTCTGCATATCCAATGGATGATAACATAGATGCAAGAATATCTAAACTTGAAAGAGAGATAAATAGAATGGATACAAGAATATCCAAACTTGAACAAACTCAATCAAGTATAAATGCTACCAACACAGATTATAACTTTGCAAACTCAATGTATATGGTTTAATTTTTTATATCAAGCTTACCTAAGGTAAGTTTTTTTATTGTTTTCTGTACCATTTCTTTTCCCAATATTTCATCAATTAATCCCATCTTATAAGATATAAGAACATATATTATACCACCAACAATCGTATTAATTATAATAGTTATAATGGCACCACTATAAGTTGTTACAGTAAATGGTAAAAATCTGTTCATAATAAGTAAGACTAAAACCATTGACCCACCTGGAATAAACGTTTTAAATACATTCTTTATTGTTTCTGTATACTTAATATTGTTTTCCTTTCTTAGTGTTGAAAGACCAATAAGTACGGAAACTGAATAACCTATAATACTAGCAGTTATACTACCTAAATAAGGTTTAAAATGAATTACCTTAAATAAATACATTATTGGTACATCTAAAATAGCATTAAGTAAAAATCCCGTAATACTTACCTTATAAACCAATTTATATTTACTTAACGATTGGCAAATTGTCGAAACAATTAAATATAAATTTCCAAATAAAGCCGAGAAAACCATTAAACCAAGTATTTCCGAACCATAGGTATTTACTTCATAGAAAATTGTCCATACACTTGTTGATAATACACATAGTCCCAAACTTAAAGGAAGAGAAATAAAGACAATCATACTTAACGACTTATTAATTTTATTTTCTACTTCCGCTCTATTTTTCTTAGTTATTGCATCAACTATAGTTGGAACTAAATTCATGGTCATTCCCATCGCCATGGCATTAATTATCATGCATATCTTAGGCGCCCAAGTAGAAATAGACGCAGCAATTGATTCAACATCATTCGAAGGAAACCCCATACTCTCTAAAGTTCTTAATACAAGTATTTGATCTGTAAAATTATAAAGATGACTTACAATACTAATTATAACAAAAGGAATTGCATACTTTATAATTTTCTTTGTTATCTCTTTATTACTAACAGAATCTTTCTTTTTTTGTTCATCAAAACTCAAATCACTTTTCTTTATAGAATGTCTTAAATAAAGAATTGCAGCAAGACCACCAAAGAAAGCACCTGATACAGCAATACCTATCGCCAAAGATAAAGAACCATTAAAAACATTTAAAACAAGATATGATCCAGCTAATATTACAATAATTCTAACTAACTGCTCAATAAATTGACTTAAAGAAGAGGGTCCAATATACTTATGCCCCTGTAAGTATCCTTTTGTTATACTTAAAAAAGGTATAAGTAAAACAGCAGGAGATACACATCTTACTACAAAAGCAACATCTTTAGCAGTATTAACTCCATCTAATCCACCAATTATGAATACTCCTATTTCTTCTGCAAAAACAAAAAGTATGACAAAAGAAATAACCGCTATAATACTTATGAGCTTTCTTCCAATTTTATAGGCCCTTACCTTTGCATCATTATAGTTTAAGGCATTATATTCACTAATAATTTTAGCTATTGCATCAGGTAATCCAGCACTAGATATTCCTAAAAATATCAAATAGATATTATAAGAATAACTATATAAAGCACCACCAGATGAACCTACTATCTTATAAAAAGGAATAACATAGAGCATACCTAATATTTTAACAACTATAATTGCAAGAGTTGCGATTATTGTGCCTTCAATAAAATTATTTTTTTTCAAACATTTCACCTCTAAACTCTATAATTAGTGCCTTCACATTTATTTACCTTATCTAAGCAATAATTCATTAAATCTTTTCTTCCTCTATTAAAAAGTACCTGAGGTAAATCCCAGCCTGCTCTTCTATTTCCTTCAATAAATGTACATCCTTTATCAGTTACAGCAACATCCCATCCTACCATGTGAATCTTATCACTCACTTTTGCAGCTTCTAAGCAAGTTTTCTTAATAATATCCCAGTTAGGAATTAAAAAACCATCAAACTTAATATGCGAATAAGGATGCTCATCAAATATATTATCATCTTTATCAACAGCTTTACCTACTAGCTTACCAGTCTCAACATCAACTAGTACTCCCATTCCGCCCTTATGGAAATTATCAACATTTTCACGGCCATTTCCAAAACGCATCATAGCTAAAACTATTTCTGATTCGCCGTTATAAGAAAAGGTCATTACACGAATTGTATTTACAGAATTTGGTGCAAATTTAGATACACTTGGATGTTGTTTAACATAACTTTCAAGTAATATATCTTTATTTATAACTTCGTCATAAAAAGAGTCAATATTCTTAATTTCTTTTGTAATTATCTTTTTAACATTTGAACCAGCTAACCCGTTAACTGGCTTATACATGATTTCATCATGTTTTTTTAAGAAAGATTGAAGTCCATCAATACTTCCCTTATAAAAGGAATCTCTGTCAATATATTTTGAAAAATTCTTTAAAAAATTAGCTTTAATAGAAAAGAAATCCTTATAGGCACTTGGACTTACAATTTCATAAAATTTATCCTGTGTCTTTATCGTTGCATATTCTTTTATTTCTTTTCTTGTGCGATTATAAAGTTTATAATTTAAATAATCAGAATAACCTGAACCTATAAGTATAAAGCAATGTAAAAAATTAAACATTAAACGCATTTTAGATTTATGTGTTTCTCTGCTCACACGCGATAGTTTCTTAGAAAAATTACCAAAACTACCTGCAATTGCATATTTAATTATACTCATATTTCATCACCATCTAAATTATATCATTTATTTATAAACAATCAAAGCAGAAAAGCAATATATCTGTTCCTCAGCAAAAATAGATGAAGATACACTAAACTTGATATCAATAACTTCCTTATCTTCTATAAAATCATTAATAGAAGCCTCTAAATCACTTTCATGATCACAATCAAATACTTTTACTTTCATATTATCACCAATAATATTAAACAATATTATCACTAATAATTTTGTCAAAAAAATAACAAGCTATTGCTTGTTACTATTTTTTTTACTAAGTTCCAGAACCGTCGTTAGCTCCGCCCCATGGACGTAATAATGCAGCTTCACATGTATCGAATCCTCCACCTGATGTAGCACTAGTGAAGTCATCAACAGTTCCAAATAACCAAATAACTATTGTAGGAACAAAGAAGATACAAACACCAGCTATAGCTCTGAATAGAAGTCTCTTAGCTGCAGTCTTAATCTCATCATCTTTAGCAGCAGTAACTGCTTTACCTAAATCCATAATTCCATACATTATAATTACAAAAGGTATTGCAACTTTAAAAATTGTTAAAGCCCAACCTACAAACGTTAATATTTCTCTTGCTTCTGTACAAAAAGTTTGTAAATTAAAATCAGCTCCTAATAACATAATTACCTCTTCCCTTCATATTTATATTATAAATTAACAGTATTAACAATGTCAACTTAATTACACATCTTTTACATATTTTCTTTTTCTATATTAAACCCCAATTTTCTTAAAAATTCATTGATAGGTTCAAGATTATTATTTCTATCATTCAACGGTGGCAAATTATAAAATATTTTTAACTTTGTTTCGTACTCAAAATCAGGAATTTCTTGTTCATTAACAAAACTCTTATTTAAAAGAATCAAATGATCTTTATTTTCTTCTAAGGCATTTCTATTCTTCTTCAAAAGTTTCGTAAGCATTATATAAGAAGGTTCCAATATATAAATAATTCTATCACAAAATTTATCAGCCTCACCAAATTCATTTAAATCAATAAACACTGCATTTACATCATCATATAATTTAAGTTTACTTTCTAAATCGTTCTTATTAAAACACGTAGAAAGATTAGAATCGTGATAATATAACATGTCTTGTCTGAACATTTCAATTCCAATTGCCTGTAATCCATGAGAATTCATCTGTCTTACTAACATATTAATTAAACTTGTTGCTCCTGCATGGCTAGTTAAATTAATAAAACCAATAACCTCTCGAGCACCAACTTCCTTATGTACTACAGCATGTTCTGAAACATAAGTATCTCTTTGTTTTAAAGTCTCTTCCTCACTCATAACTAAGTGTTTTACATTTTCATAACTGTTAGGTGTATTATATAAAAATTTAATTCCCTCAAAATTACGCGTAAAATTATAAAAACCGCATGCTATTAAATTAGCCATATAAAATTGACTATTAACAACTGGATCATTATTAAGTAGTATTATTACACGACTTGGGTCAACTGAAGTTGATAACTCTTTTATAACATCTAAGTTTTGATAATCCATTATTGAAGTAATATCAATAATCATTTTATTAAAATATAGATTAACAAACTTACTCAAAAGTTCTCTTAATTCAAACTGACCATCTATACGCTTAATTATATCAATATCTAATCTATCAATTATACTTTTATTTTCATTTGCTGTTACAACATTCATCCTTTTTATCCTCCCTAACAACTTCCCCTAGAAGTTACACAATCTTCTGGAAAATAAATATTCGAAGTTTCACCACTTACATTAAAGAAACTACTTGTATCTAATATTGGCAAAGAAATAGAAAAAAACACGTAAACCTTAAAGTAAGAAGCAGAAAGCTGACCATTTGTATTAAACGAATCAACCCTTTGAATACAGTAATTGAATGCCTCTCCACTCGTTACATCCCAAGATTTTGTTACCTGATTCTTTGTAATTCCGCCCCATTTAAGGTCATCATTATTAAAGAAATCAGAGCATCTTCCTTTAGATGAATATGAAATATCATTCATTAAATTACCAATATCTTCTAGCGCTTCCATATTTGGTCCGCCGTGTTTTTCAATTCTTTCAACAATTCCATCTTTCATTCTAAATGCTTTAGAATAATTAATAGAAAATGCCATGTATCCAGAAAATAATGCGATAAAAACTAGGACAATTCCTAACAGCCAAGTTGCACCTATGGCTTCTTTCATCTATTACTTTCCTTTCATACTAATTTGTATCATTTCTGCTACATTCAATATCTTGCCATCCGCCTTCGCAAGTTCCAGAGAATTCTTGTCCACCTTCACTTGGGCAATATTGGCAAATACAAGTACCGCCTTCTTCACACTGGCAGTCTCTAGCTGATGAACAATAAGTACTTCTCATTATATTAGTCTTAATTGTTGGCCAAATAAGTGTTGAAAATAATGCTGCTATTGCTGCTATAGCAACTACAGCTACTGCAGTCATACTTAATTCACCTGTTGCGTCCTTCATTAAAACATCTCTCCTTTATCATAATTAAATTATACTATTATTATTTTGCATATTCAATAAGTTATGCACCCATTTTACATTACTATCTAAAAAGTATTGTCTTTTGGATAATATATTGCTCCTGTCTCACCTGATACCTTAAATGTATATATATCACCTAGTATAGGTAAGTTAAAGCCTAAGAAGATTGTTACCTCATAATAATATTTATCTTCTCCTCCATTTTGCCCCGGCCTCATACTTCTTGAAATACAATAGCTTTGTTTATTTGGAGGATTTTCTGTAATATGTCCATCTAATACTCCGATATACTTAGACCCATCTTCTGGAACTTTACAAAAACCAGTTTGTCTATAGCCACTAGACCTTAAATATTCTTCCATTTCGTTTTTAGCAGTATTATTCCAACCATCATACTGTTCAAGTTTAGTTACAAGATTAGTCTTAAGTTTATAAGCGTTACTGTAATTAATTGAAATTGCAACATATGCAATAAGCATCATCATGAATACAATAACAATTGAAAACAACCACAATCCACTAATAGATTTGTTCATAACATCACTCCATTATTCTGAGTAAATTATACTAATTATTGACTATTTTTACAAACCAATTTAAAGAAAAAAGAGTGTCTTTACACACTCCTATTCATATTTATATTTACCCTTACTCTTCTTTAAGTATCTATAAAGTAATACACTAGCTACAACTAACACACCTACTAAAAGCGCAATTGCAACAATATACTTCCATGTATTAGATTCTTTTTTTATCTTTATCGTATATTGACAAGTCGTACCATCTTCAGCACGAACGTCTATCTTAATAGTTGATTTATTTCTTAATTTTTCATTACCTTCAATAGAGTATGAAGCATTTTCTTCATCACTCAATACTACTTCAAAATCAAGTGAATTTACATTTTTAGGTAAAGATAATTTATAACTATATGTATTTGGTGAGAACTCTATTGGATACTCTTCTGAATAAATATTAGCTAACGTACAATCATTATTAAGATTTGTATATCTATTTACTTTTAATGTTACCTCTCTTTTATCACCAGATACAGAAGTAACAATAATCTTTATTTCATGTTCTTCATTAGGCATTCCAGTATTACCTATAACTTCATAAGTACTTGTTTCATCTTCAAGCTCTACAGTTACATTAACATCTGTAACATCGTAAAGTAATTTCAAAGTATACGTATCTTTTGTATCACTATATTTAATATCAGTATTGTTAACCATTATTTTTTTAATATTAGTGTTATTTGTAATTCTTTCAGTTGATGTAGATGATGTAGTTGGTTTTTCTACTGGAATTGTTGGCATTGTCGGATTAGTTCCAGGTTTTTTAGTGGTTGTTGGCTTTTTTGTTGTTTTATTGTTTACTTTCGTTGTAGTCTTAGTAGTTGGTTTCTTAGTTGTTGGTCTAATTGTTGGAGCCTCAGTTGTATTATATGGTGAATTATATTTACTACCATCAGCATTTTTATTACAATCAACGAATTCAACTTTTGAACAATACTTTTCGCCTTTCATATTACAAGACCCAGAATATTGAGAACAACCATCACTCGTTATTTTACGATAAGGTGTTCCATTACCATTTTCACATCTAAATCCATTGACAGCAGTCATTGATCCTTTAGAGTACACTCCACCAGAACATACAGCACGATAGCAATACTTATACTCCCAAGTACCAATTTCTTTAGGTATAACTCTGAATCCTTCTGCAAAAGCAATACAAGAAGAATAATCCATACTTGAACTTGCTGTTACTGCTAATACTTCATTTTTACTAATAAACATTGTCAATAACATAACAGTTATCAACATTATTTTTTTCTTCATAATATCCCACCTACGTTTTTCTAACTCTAACTAAATTATAAATTATAAAACCATACTTTGCAACACAGTTGACACAGAACTTACCGAATATTTTACTTTCTTCTATTGTCGCTTATTAATTCTAAATCTTCCGTTAATTGTTTAATTCTTTCAATAATCCTCTTACTTTTAACAATATCCACTGAATTCCTTGTATTTGATAGATGTATTTCAAGCTCTTCTATTGTTAAATTAGAAGTAAATAATGTTGGTAATGATGAATCCATCCTGTATTGTAAAATAGTGCCAAGTATTTCATCTCTACTCCAAGATGTAACTGTCTCAGCTCCAATATCATCTATTAAAAGAACATCTGTTTTTTTGAGCAAATCCATTTTTGTGTCAAAATCATCATAAAATGATTCCTTTAAATTTCTTAGCATTTCAGGATAATATATAATCGTAGTATTAACTTTCTTACGAGCAAGTTCATTTAAAAGAGCAGCTAAAATAAATGATTTACCAGAACCGAATGAACCATGTAAATAGCATCCCTTTATATGTGGATCTTTTTGATAATCTGTATAAAACTTTTTCACCCAACGAATGATATGCATTCTTTTTTTATCATCGCCATAAATATCACCCATACGTGCATTTTTGATTGCCAATGGTTCTTCAAAAGTATTTGATGCATACATCTCATCTTGTAAAGCTTTATTCTTATATTTACAAGCTACATAGTCAAAGCGTATTGTTTCTCCATCAACTTTAGGAAAACTCACACAACCTTCGCACTTATTCTTACACATTAATAATCCCTTGCACTTTTTACAATTTTCAAGTTCCATAACAGTATTTTGAAGTTTTGTAGTATACTTCATCAAAACTTCATCTGGAACCTTTAATTTTTTTGCTAAAGCAACAAAATTCTCATCTTGTAAAGCTTCTTTGTAATTCTTAATAAGTTCATTATCCAAATTTTTACTTTTAAAATTTTCGGTAGTTTCATCTACTGTTTTCATCATATCACCTAAATTCGCTTAACAATTCTTCCATTTCTTCTATATCTTCTTGACTCATCTCTTCGCGACTATTCTCTTTATACATCCATAGTGGTGCTTTGACCTCATATTTAGGTCGATCACTTGTGACAGTTTTTACAACTTTTTTATGTCCCTTTTCAGCTGCCTCCATTGCATCTATAACTGTCTTAATCCCCTTCCTTGACCAAGTTGATGCAATAGCTTCCAAGTATTTTTGATTAAGTTTGCCATCATTTACCCTTAATGCATAATCAATAAGTACGTTTATTACCCCTGGTGGTAAATCAAAATCAACGGCTAAATGTTCCATAAGTTTTAAATCTCTTACTGTTGGCTTAATTCCCTTATTTTTACTCGTTAAGAAGTCATATGGTTTTGTATTTTCAAATACATATATCATCTTAGCTCGATTAGAGGTATCTCCCACAGGACTCTTTAAATGCTCTGGTTGGGTATGGTATACAATAGTTGGTAAATTGCCATTATGGTTATATTCATAACTCTTTCTTGCAGCCTCCCTTAGTTTTTCTTTATTAACAAGTCCAAATTCATCTATAACGAGCCTTAGTAATTCACTCATTTTCATTGTATCAATATTGTATATATAAGCAAGTTGATTAATAAGTTCTTTCGTCTTTTTATTGAATGTCTTTGAATTAACCATTCCCTTAGGAATAGAAACTTCTAGCAAATTAAAATCTATTACATCATCTAAATTAATATTTGATTTTGTCTGTTTTCTAGCATCAATTTTTAAAGCTTCACTTGGTGTAACAGATTTAAATGTAGCATTCATTGTTGAAGTAATTTCAACGTATCCATCTTTTTTTATTGTCTTTCTCTTATAATATTGAACTAAATGATTATACTCAGTTTCTCCAATATTATTTAAAAGCAAAACTCCAAGAATTGGGTGATTAAAAAATTCACTTGGTGAAAGTGGTGAATATAACTCATAAATATATTCACTTATATTCTCATCATTCTTGCAAAAACTTTTTAAAAGTCCAAGTGCTTCTAAAGATTTTCTTGCATTAACAATTATCTCTAGTGAACTCTTTAAAATAGTCATTAGATGATGATGTGTATAACTAATACTCATATCTTCCCTCATATCTAAATCACTCCAAAGTGTTAGATACAAACTTACTGCAGTTGGACCAATAATTGGCTCATACAAACTTATTAAAGTTTTTTTATCATTTTCCGATAAAATAGTTTGATTGAGAACTATATATGTATCAGCTGGATATGTACCTTTCATTTCATCATCACCTCATATCTTACTTTTTGAGCTTTTTTTCTTTTTCATAAACTCTAGACATATCTTTATATTTATTATTATACTCTTCTACTTTTCCATAAGAAGATTTGTCAAGAATTTCTTTATAATTTATTAATGCTATTCTTGCACGATTCAAATCATTTTTATCTAATGCATCAACAAATTCTTTTGCATACTCACTTTCAATTAATGAGTTACCTATATAGGAAACTAAAACATTTGACGACACAAACACTAAAGTATCATGATCTATATGAGTAGATGCTAAAACATTTTCAAAAGCCCCTAGGAAATCATTTCTCTTAATTCTTGATTGGATAGCCTTTAGTTCTTCACTCCTATAATCTACTGGCCTTTCATAGTCTATTGGTTTATTCAAAACGCTATTAAATATATTTAAAAGTCCACGTATAATTATTCTATTATCATATGAATAATTAAGTAAACATTTATTAAAAGGAGTTTCATAAATTAAATTATATGCTCGTATAAAATCTCCACTCAATAATAATTCATTTATTTTCTCATCTATTGAAAGTTTACTTATATCATCTATCTCATAAGAGAAATAATCATCTTCTTTTTTATAATCATTTAAATCAGCAAAGTAACGGCTATCTATATTGGGATTATAAAGCATATACCCAATCATTTCAAGTATACATGATTCAATATAGGCAGCCTCACTATCATAGTCAAGCTTTGCATCAATTAAATTAAATAATTCATTTATTTCTTCTTCTGTTAAATCGGCTTTATTATTTAAAAGTTCTTTCATTTTTGAGTTTGCATTAGCAACACATTCTGAAATACGTATCTTTTCTTCTTGTTCTTTTTCTTCAATTTCGCGTTTTTGTTTTATTTCTTCATTCATCTTAACAATGCTATCAACTATACAGCCATATATTTCTAGTTCGCTTTTATCTAATGCTCTTTCATAGCACATATTAAAGTAATATTCTATCTCATCAACCTGACGATATCTAATTGCATCAAAGAAACATCTAAAGTAATTACCATCAAATTCAATTTTTTCATCTTCATAAACTTTCAAATTATTACATCTTAAAGACATATATATTTCAAGGAGTCTATAAGTATTAAGTTCACATCTATTTAAAGTATGTTTGTAAAATCCTTTTTTTAAATTATTATAAATAGTGTCATAATCATGTTCTCGAGCAAGTCCTAATAACTCTTCATAACTATAACTAATAAATTCATCACTTTCATTGGCAGAGTTTTTTTCTTCAACAATTATTTCTTTTTTAACATTTTTTTCCCTTATTCCATACTTTCTATCAAGTTCATACATGTTATGCAATATTACCTTTAAAAGGCTTAAATATTCATCCTCATTATTATAAGTTAATTTTCCAATATTTCTAAAAGCTGTTCTATAGTCATGAAGTCTTAATGCTTCGTCAAATAGTTCTCGTGTATTTGCCTCATCATACTCTATTTCTAAATTCTCAAAGCCCACCTTTTTATCGCGCATATTTAGATATGCACCTAATAATTCATATAACCTATACTCATTAGATTCAGAATCGTCTTCTACTACTTCACCTAAATAACTATAAGCAGTTTCATAATCTTCATCATTAAAGTATGTTAAGAACAATTTATATTTTCTTTCTCTTTCATAGGTATTTGTTTGAGGCAACACATACTCTATCTCATAACTTTGTTTTTGTGCCTTTACTTCATCTACTTGTTTTTCTTCCTCTACCTGTTTTACTTTTTCATCAAAAGTTGTATCATGGCTTGCAATTAAAGTTTCTTCTTGAGGTGTTTTAACTGTTTCTTGTTTTACTTTATCCGAAACAAGTTCACTTTCTTGCTTAACATCTAGATTTTCTTTTTTTTCTTCTAAAGAAGTATTTCTTTTATTATCTAATTCTTCTCTAAATTTATCATAAATATCCATTTCCCCTGCTAGTCTAAACATTGATAACAGCATGTATTTTATCGTTTTATAAATTTTACTAGTAGAAAATGAGTATGTATCCATTAAATATAAAGCATACATAAAATCATGTGCAAAAACAGCCTTACTTAAAGTGGCCTCAATATTCTCTAAATCTTTATAATCATTGCATCTCTTATTTCCACTTTTCCTATGTCTTAAAACCTCTAATGTTGCTACATTTATTTCCCTCAGCACGAGTAACTTTTTTAGTTTTGCTTTATTATCACAGTAGCTTATAGCTTTATCCAAATTATTTAAAGCAGCATTATGGTTTTTACTGCGTAAAGACTCAATAAAGTCACGATAATACTTAGCAAAAAGATCTTTTCTCAATTCCGTATTTTCTCCACTCTTCGTTTTTGAAACTACTTCATCGATAAGTTTCTGAAACATTTTTATATCATCTTTAATAACTATATTATTTTTCTTCATCATAGAGATAATAGAGTCTAAATATTTTTTTGCTTCAAAATACTTTTTTTCATATATCAAACTCTCATACTCAGTAAAGTCTGTCTTATCAAAAACAAGTTTTTCTTTAAAACTATAATCATAATTCTTCCCAAGTATATTAGAAAGTAAATCAATTACCAAACTTAATACTTTATCAAACTTATTATCTACTTTATCTTCACATATATGCATCACGATAATATAAACATTCGAAAAATCCCCTGCATTAACACTAGCATAAAGGTCTTTTATTTGTAGTAATATATGTGTATCATTATCAAATTCTTTTTTAAAAGCTACTTGTATTTTATAATTTCCATAAGAAACTTTCTCTAAATACCCTAGTTCTGTAAAACGTTTAAGATTATATTGAGTTAACCCATTATTTTTTAAAAATTTAGCTGTTTTAACTTCCCCGTTGTATTTTTCTAATAAATCCAATATTTTTTTATCTATTTTCATGAGTATCTCCTTTATATATACTTTTATTTTATCATAAATTAAATATCTAAAAAAGAAAAAGAAGATGTTTTATTCATCTTCCTTTTCTTCATTTTCGTCATCTTTTTCATCATCTTCAGGTTTAATTACAATTTCATAGCCAAGCGATGCTATTATATCATTTAATTCTTTACCTAATTCAGCATTTTGATTTTTCGTAACATAACCCATATCATACCTCTTGAATAACAGCTATTATCATTGGTTTACATTCAGTTTCATGATAAAAATACTTGCTTAATTCTTCCCTAATCTCATTTTTTATTTGATTATAATCAACGTAATTAGGATTAGTATTTTTTTCAATTATATCAAGACTCATTCTCTTTATTTCTTCAATCATTTCAAGAGAATCTTTAACATATATGAACCCTCTTGTCGTAACTTCTGGTCCAACAAGAACCTTTTTTGTATGTTTATCAAGTGTTGCTGATATTAACATAATACCATTTTCTCCAAGCATTTCTCTGTCTTTAATAACAAGTTCACCAACATCATCATTAGATTTACCATCTATTAAAACATCTTCAACTTTAATAGTTTCAAAGTTATCTTGTAAAACACCATCAACAAATTCAACTATATCACCATTTTGTTTTAATATAATATTGCTTGCATCCATTCCAAGTGAACTTGCGAGATTTGCATTATTTACCATTAAACGATATTCACCTTTAACTGGCATATAATATTTAGGATTAACGAGATTTAACATTATCATCAAATCTTCTTGTGAAGCATGATGAAGAACTGTTTTATCCTTTGGTATTGTTAAACTATTAGACCCAAGCATCGCAATATCATCTTGAATATGAACAAGTTTTTTTTCATTTGCATCATAGTTAGGTTCCGAAAATATAAAAGTATCTGTATCTTTTAATTTTATGAACTTATCATTTCCATAGACAATTCTTTCAACTGCTGCATAAGGTTTTTCTCTATCATCACATATAAGACAAATTGCATTTTTACTATCTAAATCAGATAAGTCTCCAATTATTTTCTTATCATCATGTAAGTATCCATTCTTTAAAGCCATACTTACAATATTTTGTAATTTTTTACCCATAATTACAATACGTCTATGCATATTATTAGCAGCATCGATTATCTCCTGAATTGTATGTAAATGTATTGGAAGTACAGAAATTATTAATCTCCCATCAGTATGATTCATCGTATCCTTAAACCAGCCAGTTAATCTATGATGTGGACTAGTATGTCCAGCTTTTTCTGAAAAAGATGATTCACTCATAAGTAAAAGTACCCCTTGTTTTCCAACATAAGC
Organism: uncultured Muribaculaceae bacterium; assembly: GCA_964458035.1. GTDB lineage: Bacteria > Bacillota_I > Bacilli_A > RF39 > UBA660 > CAG-582. The sequence continues at coordinate 20,699 of CAYWFZ010000028.1, forward strand.
AATCTTACCTAAATCCATTGAATAAGGTCCATTCATGGTTGGATCAATCAAAAAGTCTCCAGTATAACAAATAGCACCATCTTTTGTATTTATAACATACATTACAGCATCTGGTACTGAATGACTAACATTTATTGGGAATATTGATACATCTTTAAAGGATATTTTCTTTTGCGTCTTTATTTCAACTATATTTTTTTCATTAAATCCTTCTAATAGTAAATATTCTTTAGTGTATCTAGTAGCATAAACCTTTAATTTAGGTATTTCTCTTACTAAATCAAATATTCCACCTATATTTTCTAAATGTGCATGTGTTAAAAATACTCCTACAATTCTTTCTTTATTATCAACCAAATATTGATAATTAGGAATAATATAATCTATTCCATACATACTATCAGTAGCATATTTTAACCCACAATCAAAAATAAATATTTTATTATCTATTTCAACAACGTAAGTGTTTTTACCACTTTCATTAAGTCCGCCCAAAGCGAACAATTTAATTTTACTCATTTTTTTCCTTCTTTCAAAAAAAGAAATAAAGACGACTCAGTGAAAACATTATAGCATAAATAAAAAAAATATTAAAGTAAAAATAAATAAAGAGGAGTTAATATCTCCCCTTGACATATAAATTTTCATTATAAAACTTAAATCCTGCCTTTTTTACATTGTTAATTGAATGTATATTCTCATCATGTACAAAAGCATATAATTTTGTATACTCTTTATAATTTTCAAAAACATAATCAGTGTATTCCTTAAGAAGGACACTCGAATAATGATTTCCTCTTTTATCAGGTAAAACACTTACAACTAACTCAGGGAAATCGTAAACCCAGATAGTTCCAACCATACCTATAAGCTCGGAACCTATAAAAGCTAAATAAACAGCCGTATATTTTCCTTCTTTAGAGTGATAATTAATAGAGTTTTCTAAAGACCAAAATGGTTCCATATATTCATCATAATCTTTATCGTTTTCAAAAATATTAGCATAATTTTTGTGACTTTCTAATGAGCTATCATATTTTTCTAAAATAAATGTTGGTAGCTTAATTCTCTCCATTATATCACTTCCTTTACTTGGATTTATTTTACCACAAGTCATTTAAAACAGCAAAAAAGTCTCTTATGAGACCTTACTTTAAATAATCATCAGTAACCTCTATATCATCACTAACATCATCGTCTTCTATCTCTTCATAATCATCCATTTCATCTTCAACGCTAACTCTTACCATAGTGTCTCCAATCACTTCAACACCCATTTGTTTATCAACAGTAAGTTTTATTATGCCATTTTCAACATCAACATCAGAGACACTTGGTTGATTTAAGCTTCTAACAATTATTTCTGATTTATTATTTATTTTTGAATTTTCCTTTAGTCTAATTTTCATTTGATCTTGATAACTAAAATTCTTTATTATTACATTAGTTTTTGTATTATTATCATACGAATACCATATATTTACATCATAATTACCAGAGACAACGACAACCTCATTTAAAATACTTCCAGAAAATGTATGATTTATAACCCAACATCCAAGTACATTATCAAGTCCATCTCCTAAAGCTATTTCTCTATTTTCTCGAATTGTCTTCTTTCCCTTTCCAATAACAGCCTTAGTAACAATTTCTTTATAATAAGTCATAAATACCTCCTATATAATATAGTATGCATGACCTAAAAATTATTTAATACCAAGTTATTTTATCCTTTGGATATTCTAAATGTTTTATTATATTCTTACTATTTTCATCAGCCATTAACTTATCAAGTTCAGGCCTAATAATTGATTTAAATATGTTTAATGTTCCAGCAATAATTTCATCATCAACAGGATATTCATCTTCCAAATGATATCCAAGTAAACACTTACTCTCATAAGGTATTGCTGGATATCCCCATTCATTTATTTCTAGAATTTTTTCTTCCTCATTTTCCAAATCAATGACAGGAAGTAATAATTCTATCTCATACTGTTTTAAAAACTTAGAATACTCTTCTAATATTGGAGCCTGTTCAATTGCAAACTTTTGACTTTTTCTAGCTCC
>CAYWFZ010000029.1:0-22421 GCA_964458035.1 uncultured Muribaculaceae bacterium
TCTACTATGATGGGTAACTCAGGAAATGGGTATGCTAAGATTACTTTTTTAGGATAAACTTTATTATCCTTTTTTCTTTTATTATTTTAAAATTTATCCATAATAAAAATGGTGATACTCATGAATAATAAGAGCATATGGGATAATTTTTTTTATGATAAAGATTTAAAAACTATTGATAAAAATATTGAAACTGATGTAGCGATAATTGGTGGTGGAATAACTGGACTTTCTATCGGTTATTTTCTTAAGAACTCAGATTTAGATGTATGTATATTTGAAAGAAATAAAATAGCATCAGGGATTACATCAAAAACTACTGCTAAAATAACCTACCTTCAAGAAGGTTTGATTTCAAAAATAAATAAAATATATAACAAAAAAATAGCTTATGACTATTATAGTTCACAAAAACATGCTATAAGTTTACTTGAAAATATCATTAATGAAAATAAAATAGACTGTGATTTAAAAAGAGTATATAGTTATTACTTTGCTACAAATAATAAAGATATACAAAAAATAAAAGACGAAGAAAAACTTCTGAAAAGTTTTAATGAAGATGTCCGAGTAATACATAACCTACCTGATGGATTAAAAATACATTATGGGATAACTGTACCTAATACCTATGTATTTAATCCTATAAAATATTTACAAGCTATAAAGAAAATAATAAAAAACGAAGTTAACATTTATGAAAATAGCAAAGTAATTAAGTTTGATAAAATAGAAGACTTCTATATTCTTAAAGTGAATAATTTCACAGTAAAGGCTAAATACGTAGTAGTAGCGTCTCACTATCCATACTTTTTATTTCCATATCTTATGCCTTTAAAATGTTCATTAGAAAAATCTTACATAGGCGTGTTTAAAACAAAAGAAGAAAGTAACTTCAGTGCTATAAGCGAATCAAATCCTGTTTTATCTATTCGTTATTTAGATTATAATAAAGAAAAATACAAACTTATACTAACGGGTTCTCATAATATAGTTAATAATTTAAACGAAGAAAATAACTTTAAAGAGATTTATAAAAAGGGACCTGATTATATATGGTCTAATATTGATATAATGACAAAAGATAATATGCCATATATAGGCGAGATTTCTAATAATCTTTTTATTGCAACAGGCTATAATACATGGGGAATGACGAATGGAACTCTTGCTGGAGAAATTATAAGTGGTTTAATATTAAAACGTGACAATGAATATGCAAAGCTCTTTAACCCTAAAAGACATAATAATTTAAATACTATAATAAAATATCCGTTATATGCAATTTTTAGTTCTTATGCACTTATTTATAGTAAGATAAATAAGAATAAGTCTTGGTATAAAAATGTAATATTAAAAAAGATTGATGGTGTTAATGTTGGAATTTATAAAGATGAAAATGGATGTGAACACATAGTTAAAACTAATTGTCCTCACTTAGGTTGTACATTAATATTCAATAGTGTTGAAAAAACTTGGGATTGTCCGTGTCATGCTTCTAGATTTGATATAGATGGCAATGTAATTTCTGGACCTAGCAACTATGATATTAGGTTTAAATAAAAAATATCACTTCAAATACGAAGTGATATTTTTATTAATCATTATTGTAACCAGTCCATCCGGCACCAATTATGATGACAAGAAGAATAAATAGAACAATCCATAATGCTGCTCCCCAAGAATATCCACCAGTTGTATATCCAGCATATCCTGGAGTAGCGCAACAAGGATTAGTATTCATTCCATAGCTGCCATTATATCCGTAATAGTACATTCATATACCTCCTTTATCTAATATATTCTATTAATTATAGGTTAGTTTTGACATTACTTTTTTTAATGTTTTTAAAATTTATTTTAGTATATAAATAATGTGATAAAATTACTTTAAGAAATAAAGTAGTAAAATAAAAGTGCTATAAATGTATAAATTTATTTTGATGCAAAACAATTGTATGGTATAATGAGTTTAGGATGGTGAATATATGTATAGTTATATAATTGGTAAAATTGACAGAATAAACACAAATTCAATCGTCATTGATAATCATGGAATAGGTTATAATGTATTTGTTGCTAACCCATATTATTTTAAAGAAGGAGAAGAGTATAAAGTGCTTATTTATACTCATCAAACAGAAAGTGAAGTATCTTTATATGGTTTTGCAACACTAGAAGAAAGAGACTTATTCTTAAAACTTATTGGTGTTAAAGGACTTGGACCAAAGGTTGCAATACCGATGTTTGCAACTGGTAGTGTTGCTGGTATAATTGATGCAATAGATAGGGAAAATGTTATCTATTTAACTAAGTTTCCAAAAGTAGGAGATAAGTTGGCTAGACAAATAATTCTTGATTTAAAAGGAAAACTAGCTAATAGTACAAAAGATGTAAGTGTATCGGGAGAACTTGTTGAAGCTTTAGAAAGTTTAGGTTATAAAAAGCCTGATATTAAAAAGGTCTTGCCTAATATAAATCAGTCAGACACAATTGAAAATCAAATTAAAGAAGCATTAAAGCTTATGTTAAGAGGATAAATGAGAATCGGTATAGATATAGACGATACAATAACTAAGACACATGAATATGTATATTACCTAAAGAAAACTCATTTAAAAGGATATAATCCAAAAGAATTGTTGCCAGATGAAGTATTTATTCCTTTTATTGAAAAATATGAAAGAGATATTCACAGGTACGCTGAGCTAAAAGATGGAGTAAAAAGTGCATTAGACTACTTACATGAAAGTGGACACACTATCATTATCCTGTCTTCACGTGGAAGCTTTTATAAAACTATTGCTGAAGATACAGCATATCAAGATTCATATGACTACTTTATTAAGCATAAACTTCCTTTTGATAAAATGCTTACTAACTTAGATGATAAAGTAGCTACTTCTAAAGAAGAGAGAATAGATTTATTTATTGATGATAACATTAAAACATGTGAAAATGTAAGAAATTCAGGAGTAAAAGTCATAAAGATGGCAAGATTTGATGACTATGAAACTAATTTAGATATTGCTAGCAACTGGAGTGAAATAATAAATAAAATAAAGGAGATGAATTAATGGAAAGAATAATTACTAGTGAAATACTTGATGAAGATATAACAGATGATAATATTCGCCCTCAATCATTAAATGAATATGTTGGGCAAGTAGAAGCTAAAGAAAATCTAAGGGTATTTATAGAAGCTGCTAAAATGCGTAATGAGCCACTTGACCACGTGTTATTATATGGGCCTCCAGGATTAGGAAAAACGACTCTTGCTCATATTATTGCTAATGAACTTGGTGCTAATATAAAAACATCATCTGGTCCAGCAATTGAAAAAAGTGGCGACTTAGCAGCTGTCTTATCAACTCTTGAGCCAGGAGATGTATTATTCATTGATGAAATACATCGAATGCCAAAGTTTATTGAAGAAATTCTTTATCCGGCAATGGAGGACTTTGAACTAGATATTGTCGTTGGAACAGATTCTTCATCAAGAAGTATAAAAATAGATTTACCACCATTTACTTTAGTCGGAGCAACGACAAGAGCAGGAAATATTTCCGCACCATTGCGTGATCGCTTTGGGATAATAAATAAACTTAATTATTATTCCGAAGAAGAACTAATTGGTATAATCAAAAGAACAAGTAAAGTTTTAGATATGGAAATAACTGATGGAGCAGCAAAAGAACTTGCAAAACGTAGTAGAAAAACACCTAGAATTGCTAACAGACTATTTAAACGTGTAAGGGATTTTGCATCAGTTATCGGAGATGGTGTAATTGATGAAGAAATTACTAAAAAAGCTTTAGATAGATTACATGTTGATAAATATGGATTGGACCAAATAGATATTGAATATTTAACTAATCTAATTACTAAATTTAATGGTGGACCAGTTGGTGTAGAGACAATTGCATCTTCTATTGGAGAAGAAGTTTCAACTTGTGAAGATATAGTTGAGCCATATCTAATGCAAGAAGGTTTTATTAAACGAACTCAAAGAGGACGTTTAGCTACTGATAAAGCCTATGAACACTTGCAAGTAAGTAGCCAAGACACTTTGTTTTAAAGAATAAAAAGGAGGATAACTTTAAAAGAGTTTCGTAAATTAGTACCAAATATTAAATTATCTTTATTTTCTAAATATGATAGTAAGTATCACCCAATATATAGTTACTTTTTCTGTAAATACTATAAAATCAGTGAAAATGTAAAAATGGCAGTACTTTTGCATCATGAAAAAGAATGTGGAGAATTGTCTCTTCTTAATACACCACTTGATTCAAAAGAAAATGAAGAATATGCAAGAATTGCTAGAATTATAAAATTAGCTGATCTATTTGATATAATTTATAGAAACAATGTTTTAAAAAAGAAAGATAATCCGTTTGATGGAATAGGCGGGCAGTTAGACGCAATAGTAGCATCCAATTTCGTCAACGCCAAACTTACAAATATATTAAAAACAATAATTCCAATTTACCAAGTAGGAATGAAGGTTTTACTTTCAGATGGTACAGTCGACATTATCTCTAAGAATGATTCAAATGACTATAACAATCCTACTGTAGTTGATTTAAATGGAGATTATATCAATCTAAGGGAAGAATTCCTTCAGGTAATAAAACAAGTAAACTAAATACAGCCTGTATTTAGTCTTTTATTTTGTATTATTTTTTAGTATACTAGTATTTAAAGGGATGAAGTAAAATGCGTACAGATGAATTTGATTATAACTTACCTGAAGAATTAATTGCTCAAACACCTCTACAAAATAGAAGTGCGTCTCGTTTACTTGTATTACACAAAAAAACAGGCCAAATCGAGCATAAAAAATTTACTGATATTATAGATTATTTATCTGAAGGCGACGCATTAGTAATAAATGATACCAAAGTAATACCAGCGAGATTAATAGGTGAAAAGGAAGATACAAAAGCTGTAATTGAATTACTTTTATTAAACAACATTGAGGGTAATGTTTGGGAATGCTTAGCAAAACCTCAAAAGAGATTACATGTTGGAACTATTGTTTCTTTTGGTGAGGGCTTATTACGCGCGCGTGTAACCGAAGTCCTAAATGATGGCATAACACATGTTGAATTATTATATAGAGGAATTCTTATGGAAGTATTAGAAGTGTTAGGAACTATGCCACTTCCACCTTATATTCATGAAAAACTTGAAAATAAAGATCGATATCAAACTGTGTATGCCAAACATTATGGTTCATCAGCTGCACCAACTGCTGGGTTACATTTTACTGAAGAACTTTTAAGTGAAGTAGAGGCAAAAGGAATAAAGATAGTACGAGTAACACTTCATGTTGGGTTAGGTACATTTAGACCTGTTACAGTTGAAAATATACTTGACCATGAAATGCACAAAGAAAGTTATATAATTGGATCAAAGGCTGCAGAAACTCTAAACGAGGTTCGAGCAAATGGTGGAAAAATATTTGCTGTTGGAACTACTTCTACCAGAGTGTTAGAATCAAATAGAAGTAAGTATGATTCATATACTCCAGAAGTAGCAGATACTTCTATATTTATCTATCCAGGTTATGAGTTTAAAGGAATTGATAATTTAATTACCAATTTCCATTTGCCAAAGAGTACACTAATCATGTTGGTATCAGCCTTAGCTGGGAAAGATAATATAATGAGTGCATACAACGAGGCAGTAAAGATGAAATATCGATTCTTCTCATTTGGGGATGCTATGTTAATCATAGACTAATTATTTTAGGGAGGTTTAAAATGAAAAGAGTAAAAGAAGTATATGAGAATAGTAAGGGAGAAACAGTCTATTTAGATAGATTTATTGGTAAAAAAGAACAATGTGTATTATATACTGATAAAGAATATATATCACCAATGGTAGGGCATATTGAATATGATCCAGAACATGAATTGTTTTTAGCAATTGATGACTACCAAGAAATAGATTTAAATGGACATGTAGGACTTAACAGCGCAAATGTGTTTTTCTATATAGACTTTGATGGAAATCCTGTTGGACTTGCTTATACTGATGCTTTTGATGGTATGTTTACTCCAACACTAAAAAGCGAAGATAATCCACATCATGATAAATGGTTCCTAGAATATGGCGTTTTTAAGCACAATTTAGGTGTAGAATTAGGACGAACTATTGCTAGAAGAACTAATCATTATGGCGAGTGCGCTAAAAAAATGTTAAGTGTTTATAAAAAGTAATGAAAGTAGTTGATGAATAAATGGGGAAAATTGAATATACACTATTAAAAAAAGAAGCAAATACTAATGCAAGGTTAGGTAAAATTAAAACTAATTATGGTGAATATGACACTCCAATGTTTATGCCAGTAGGTACTCAAGCTACTGTTAAAACTCTATCACCTGAGGAATTAGTTGATATTAATTCAGGCATAATACTTGCAAACACTTATCATTTATGGCTTAGACCTGGAGAGGATATAGTAAATAAAGCAGGGGGATTACATAAATTCATGAATTGGGATGGACCAATTTTAACAGACTCTGGTGGATTTCAAGTATTCTCACTAGCTAAACCTAAGGATATAAGTGAAGAGGGAGTACATTTTAAAAATCATCTAAATGGCGACGATTTATTCCTAACTCCTGAAAAAAGTATTGAAATACAAAACAAATTGGACAGTGATATTGCCATGAGCTTTGATGAGTGCCCACCAGCAAGCGCTGATCATGAATACATGAAAAATAGCATTGAAAGAACATTAAGATGGGCTAAAAGAGGAAAAGATGTCCATAATAATGAAAATCAGTCTTTATTTGGGATAATTCAAGGTGGAGCATATCAAGATTTAAGAGAGTATTCAGCCAAAGAAACAGTAAAAATGGATTTTGATGGTTACAGCATCGGTGGAGTTGCAAATGATCATGAATCAAAAGAGGATATGTATAGAGCAATTGAATATTCAACTCCTTTTATACCAGATGAGAAGGTACGTTATCTTATGGGAGTAGGAGAACCAATTGATATTCTTGAGGGAGTAATAAGAGGAATTGATATATTTGATTGTGTATTACCTACAAGACTTGCTCGTCATGGACATGCGTTTACCAAGTACGGGAAAATTAATTTAAAAAATGCTAAATATAAAGAAGACTTTACTCCAATTGATGATGAATGTGATTGCTATGCTTGTAAGCACTATACCAAGGCTTATATTAAACATTTAATAAATGCTGATGAAACATTTGGAGCAAGACTTCTTTCTATCCATAACATCCGCTTTCTTATAAGACTTACAGAAGATATAAGAAATGCAATTAAAGAAGATAGAATACTTGAATATAAAGAAGAATTTATAAGGAATTATTATGAAGACAAAAAGAATATCTAATTTTTCTCTAATCTCAATTGCAATAGTGGCATCAATGTTTATAGTAATAATTACGACTATTATAAAAATAAGAGATAATCAAAATGACAAACTATTATATGCTATGGAAAGTAAAATAAAATACTATGCCAAAAGATGCTATTTAGAAAACAATTGTGAAGGAGAAATATCTTTAAAAGAATTATATGATAAAAAATACATAAATGAAGAGATTGTAAACCCTGTAACTAAAGAAATACTAGATGGCAATATAAAAATAAGTTACTTTAACAATGAAATAATACTTAATTTAGAATGAAAAAAACCTAACAATAATTAGGCTTTTTTATTTGAACACCTTCATCAGGTTTTTCAAAATTATCTTTTATAAATTTGTTTTCTAATTCCATTAAGAATTGATAATAACAACCAAACATATTAGAAATAATATTTCTTATTGTAACTAAGTTATAATTTGCATCGTATACTTGCTTATATCTTAAATCCTTATCAAGAACAAATATTATAAATATTAGTTTAGTTCTCACTTTATTATAATCTAATGATCCACTTTCATGTAGAAGTTGAAACATTAAATCATTTAAATTTGGATTTGGGTATTGTTTTAAATATTCATTTGCATTACTTATAATTTCATCAATTTCTTCATAATTGACACTTAAAGAAATATCTTTTAATCTTAGTGAATCTGTAATATATTTTGTATAGTTCATCTTTAAATCAGTTGTTTTATTCTGTGTTTCTTCTTGCAATAATTTTTTCTTATATATTGCTTCATATTTTATAAATAAAGGTTCATAAAAACCAAACTCAGAAGATGAATAATCAGCAAGTTTATCTTCATCCTCTTTAGTTAATGAAAATAAAACATTACTCCTAACAATAGGAATAGTATCTGAGTCCATCTTATTATCTTTAAGTAAGTTTTGATAAAAAGATAGCAGTTTAAGTGTTGGGTCAATTAATCTAATTAAAAAAATAAGTTTCTCATCATACGTTAAATAAAAATCATGATTTAAATAATTTATGGCATTTTCAAAAAGAGGTGTATCTTTTGCACCATAAGTAGATTGAATTGACGAAAGTCTATCAAAAAAAATACGTGTCGCAGCATCAATTTTCTTAGAACTTTCTGGTCTAATCCCTTCAAAATTTCTAAAATCTCTTCTTCTTTTTGCTAAAAAAGATAGATTTTGGGTTTTTATATTAATATTTTCCATAATTTTTCCCCTTTGACTTGTCATATTATAGTAAAATAAGCGCATTCTGTCAAATTAGAAGAACATTTATTTAGGATATAAACGTCAATAATCCTTGCAAACAAGAATTATTTATGATAAACTAAATATGCTTTTATAAAAAGAGCTAAATGTAATCCGCTAGATATTTCTATGATTATGTGGGTGTAATATACTATAGAAAGGTGAGTATTCATGAATTTAATTGATAAAGTTAATGCAAAATCAATAAGAAATGATATTCCTGAATTTCGTGTTGGTGATATTGTAAGAGTTGATTACAAGATCAAAGAAGGAAAAACTGAAAGAATTCAAGCTTTTGAAGGCTACGTTGTAGCAATTAAAGGTGGATCAATTGGTAAGACTTTCACAGTAAGAAAGAAAAGTGGTTCTGTAGCAGTTAAAAGAGTATTTAAAGTAAATTCTCCTTTAATTGACAAAGTAACAGTTGTAAGAAAAGGTGTTGCTAGAAGAGCTAAACTTAACTTCATTGACCATATGTCTAAGGAATATAAGAATAAGGAAAGAAATTAATCTTTCCTTTTTTCATGGAAATAAAAGGTAAGTATTTAAATTTAGTTAACTAAATGCTATAATTAACAATAGGTGATATCTATGAAAAAAGAAAATAGCAAAGAAAATACAAAAAAAGGTCAAAAAAAGCAAGAAGAGCTTGTAAATAAAGAAACTAAATATGCTGTGAAAGACTTTTTTTTAGGCTATATGCCATTCATTATCATAATATTTTTTGTAGTTGTTATTCGCTGCTTTATTGCAACACCTGTTAGAGTAAATGGTTCAAGTATGTACCCAACACTAAAAAATAAAGACACAATGCTTTTATATAAACTTACAAAAAAGACTAAAGGAATAAAGAGATTTGATATTGTCGTAATTGAAACAGACAGTGGGAGACTTATCAAAAGAGTTATCGGGTTACCTGGAGACAGAGTAAAGTATGTTATTGAAGAAAACGAAAATAAAGAAGAAATTGGTGTACTATATATCAATGATGAAAAAATAGAAGAAGAGTTTATTGATGCAGAAGCAAAAGTAAATACTTGTAAGACTGTTTGGAACGAAGAATACAATATTTGTAATACCAATGGAACCATATTTACCGGTGAAAAACATGAAGTAACTGTAGCAGATGGATCATATTATGTTATGGGTGATAATAGAATAAACTCAAAGGATTCAAGAATGATTGGATTTATTGAAGAAAAAAGTATACTTGGAACAACCGAAATTATTCTTTTCCCTTTCAATAGAACCGGGAAAGTTGACTAAAACTATTATTATAATAGTTTTTTTCTTTGTAAACTTATGTAAAAAGTATGCTAAATGAATGTAAAAGATAGTTTATGTTGTTATAATTAAACTAGGAGAGATGACTATGAAAAATAAAATAAGCTTTATACTTGCAATATTAATTACTTTATGTGCATTTAACCTAAGTGTTAATGCAGAAGAACTTTTTAAAAATGAGTTTACAACAAAGAAAGATGCAGTAAATGGATTTAATATAAATGCTATTGAACCACCCAAATTTGGTATGGAAAACTTGAGTTTACCAGCATACGCTCAAACTTTTGCATCAACTCTACGAGATGGAGGTGACCAATTCTTAGGAAACATTGATATGATTGAGTACAACCTAGGATCAACAACAACTGTTCCAGTACCATTTAGGGAAGGTTATATAAAAATTGACGTAGAAGATAATGGAACTAATTTACTTTATCTTAATGCTTATGGTGAAACAGTAAAGACAAATAAGATTAATAATGAATGGATTATATCAGGAGGAACAATAAGATATTTACTTGATTTAACAAAAGAATACAACGGAAAATTTTACTGCTTAGGTGTTAACAAAAATAATAACAGATTAAGTACTCTTGTTATAAATGAAAACTTAGAAGTAGAAAAAAGACTAGAAAACCAAATCATGCTTGGTATAATTGATGGTAGATTTTATTTTGTGGGCGATGGAGGTTTCTCAACATCCAATGCATCACTTGAAAAATTTGATAAATTTGACGTTATAAGTTTAATTCCACAAAGAATACCAACAGAAAGTGAAGTTGATTTTCTTGGAAAACAAGTAATGTATCTATTACAACTTCTACCAAAATATAAGTGGCTAGCAGATTTATGTTATGATGATGTTATTCATATAGTAAAAATTTCTCTTCCCTTTATAAAGGCTGTACAGGAAAACTTACCAAAACCAACGAGTGATGATCCAGCTTTAGATGAACTTGAAAGTATGGCTGCAGAACTTGAAGAAAAAATTATGCCTATATTTGAAAATAATAAAATAGTTAAATTTGTAAAAGGCTCAGACTTTAGAGATTTGGATATTTCTGGAAGTTACCTATTAATTGTTGATGGCGATAATGCAAGAGTAATGGATAAAAACGGCAATCAAGTTGCAAATGTTAATGTTGATTATAATAATTCATATTCAATACAATTAGTACACGATTATATTGCTGTATTTAGAACGTTAGACAATGACACTCAAACTAAAATAGATTTTTATGATTTTAGCGGAAATAAGATTCAAACAATCACATCAAACGAAAATGAAGCATTCATTTATACTAAAGAAAACCAAGGCGGATTTGCAGTTGCTAGTGCTGATTTAAAAACAATGAAAAAAAGCAGAAGTAAACAAACTAGTGTAGCCTTATTTACTAATATGCTAGAAGAAAGCGATGAATCGCTTCCATCATTTCTTAAAGAAAGTAGTGTAAGATACACAAGTTCAGTATACTCAATGCCACAAGCAGTTGCCTTGAATGTTTTAGGAAGTGGTAATGTAACAGTAGCAAATAATGCAAGATTTGGTGAAAGAGTAAGTTTAAATGTCAATATTCCAGAAGGACAAATACTAAAAAAGGTAAGAGTATATGATGCTAATGGAAAAGAAATAGTTGTTGAAAATAACACTTTCTTAATGCCAAATACACCAGTTACAATAGATGCTGAGTTTGTGCCAGTATTAAAAGAAAATCCAAAAACTGGAATAATTAGTTTAACATTCCTAGGAATTGCATCAGTTGGTCTTTATCTAACATACAGAAAGAATAAAGCTAACCTTACAAAATTTAAAAGAATTTAGTAAACCCTAATAAGGTTTACTTTTTTTATGTTATAATTATCTTAGTAGGGATGTGCTTTATGAAAAATATTAAATACTTCAATGACATTACTTATAAGAGAATTGATTTCAATAAAACAGAAGTTACTTTAGATAATTTAATTAATACTTTAAAGTCCTCTAGTAATTTCAACGAATTTTTAAATACATTCAAAAAAATAATAGACATACAAAATGAAATAGAAGAAATGTATGACTATGCTGATATTAGAAATATGAGGGATTCTAGTGATGAATTTTTTAACGAAGAGATTAATTATTGGAATGAGTTTAAACCAAGATTTGATAGTTTATTCATTCCTTTTTATGATGCTATATTAAATAGTCAATATATAGAAGAATTAAAAAAAATTGTGCCAGATAACTTCTTTTTGACCATTGAATATCAAAAAAGAATAACTAGTCAAAGCATTACAGATTTAATTTCTAAAGAACAGAGACTAAAACAGGAGTATAAACACCTTTTAAATGAGAAAGTAAATTTTAGAGGAGAATCAATTAATTTATCTAAGCTTGTCGGTTTACTTTCTAGCAGTGATCGCTCTACAAGAAAATATGCGGGGGAAGTCTACAATGATTATTTTTATGAAAGAAAAAGTAAATTTGATGAAATATTTATAAGTCTCATAGAAGTACGGAAAAATATTTCTACATCACTAGGATTTGACAGCTACATGGATTTTAGTTTATACAAATTAAGAAGATTTGGCTATGACTATAAAGATATTCGATCCTTCAGAGATAACATAAGAAAGTACATTAATCCAATTCTTAATCACTTAAGAGAATTACAAAAAAGTAGTCTCGGTCTTGATGAAATAGAATACTATGACACTATATTTTTCAAAAATGCTCCTAAGCCACTTTATGAGGGAGTTAGATTAATTGAAGCTTTTGGTAATATTTTTAAGAATTTAGACCGTGATCTATATGAGTTTTTCACTGAAATGGTAGAAAAAAATTATATAGATTTTATAGCTAGAGATAATAAGGTGAGTTTTAGCATAACTAACTACCTATGTAAAACAGGTATCCCAGTAATTACTAGTTCTTATAAAAATACCTATTATGACGTAACAAGTACAGCACATGAGTTAGGTCATGCTTATCAAAAATACAATGCAAGTATCATGGACAAGAAATACATTGTTCCATCATTACTAAAGTATCCAACCATGGAAATAGCCGAAATGTTTTCTTATGCATTCGTAATAATTATGTTACCACATGTAGATACATTATTTAAAGGAAACGATTATAACAAATATTGTTTTCAAGCAATATATGACTTAGTAAGTATTCTATCTTATATATGCCTAGTTGATGAATTTCAAGAGATTATATATACTTCAGCTGAAACCTCAGAAAGTTTTATTCATGATACATGGCTTATGCTTAGTAAAAAATATGCTTTAGAGTATCAAAATAAAGGTAATGAAAATTTAGAAAGCGGATGTTACTTCTTTAGACAAAATCACATATTTTTAGATCCTTTTTATTATATTGATTATGCTATTTCTACAATTGGAGCACTTTCTATCGCATCTTCCTGTGAAAATGACTTAAGTGTTTTTAAACGTGCTGCTGAGGTAGCATCATACTATTCGATAAAAGAATTATCAAATAAGTTTAACTTTCCTGAACCATTTAAAGAGGGAAGTATAAAATCTTTAGCTAAAAAATTAGAAATAAAATTAGAAGAATACTATAAAGGAGTGGAAAAATGAGTTTTAAAGAAGAAATAGACTTTTTAGAAAATGTAGAATGTGACTATGATATACTCTATAAAAAGGGTAGTATTCCAATTCTATTTACTGCACCCCATACTATGATGCAAACAAAGGAAAATGGCGATATAAAATTAAACGAACCATATACTAAAGCATTAGCTTTATATATGAATAAATATTTTCATGCATACACCCTTATAAAAGTGAAGGATACAGGACTTGATCCCAATCGCGATAATCATGATGAATTTAAAACACTTCTCTATGATCTTGTAAAAAATGAAAATATTAAGTTAGTAATAGATTTACATGGGGCATCTAAATCGCGTGAGTTTGACGTAGAACTTGGGACTCTTAACAATTTAACAGCTGAATATTCTACAGTAAAGGAACTTGTTAAAAGTTTTGAAAATAATGGAATTACTAATGTTGCTTTTAATGAACCTTTTAAAGGCGGAGCGATAACTCAATATTTATATAACATAAAAGAGGTAGATGTAATTCAATTAGAGATAAATTATAAATATCGTGACAGTAATAATTTGTCCGAATTAGAAAGATTAACTTATTCTTTAGGACATTTCATAAATAGATACATATATCTTACCAAAACAAGAGAAAGAAAATTAAATGTTTCTTTATATGAACCATTAAGTTATAAAGATTATTGGTATTTAAAAAGGATACAAGAAGACCCTAAAACAATGAGCTATAATGCAGGATATGATATATCAGTTGAAGGATATAACTATGACACCGGTTGTATTGAACTTCCAGAAGAAAAGTGGGAGTCTAAATATAATTCCAACAAAGAAAGAAATATTTATATTGCTTATGTCAAAGACAATGATTCAGGTGAATTTGTTGGCTATGTAACATATCATTTAAATAAAGAAGAAAATAGATACTATTGTGGTGTATTAATTGAAGATTTATATCGCGGAAGAGGGTATTCAAGAATTGCACTAGAGTTATTAATTGAAAAAGCTAAAATGAATAATATTAGTTCACTATATGATAGCTTCGAAGAATCTAGAATGCACGCTCTACCTTTATTTTCAGAAGTAGGTTTCAAACAAGTGGAAGCTAAAACTATAAATAAGTTTGGTAAAAGTGAAAAAAGTATACTTGTGAGTATTGATTTATAAAAAGAACATCAATGAGTATACTTTTTTTCTATATAAACTCCTAAATTATGTTATAATTAATCTTAGTGACTAGGGGGATTCTTTATGGAATTTGATAACTTTATTGAAGATTTAAAAAAATGTCGATTTTGTGAAGAGAGGTTTGGCTTTACTCCACACCCAGTAGTATGGGGACAAAGAAATTCTAAAATAGTGCAAATAAGTCAAGCACCTTCCAAAAGTGTTCACGAATCAACTAAACCATTCACAGATCAATCGGGGAATACCCTAAAGTATAAATGGTATAAAATAACTGATGAAGAGTTTTACGACAAAAACAATTTCTATATAACCTCAATCGCTCATTGTTATCCAGGTAAAAATAATCACGGAGGAGATAACTTACCACCTAAATGTTGCTATAAGAGGTGGATTATTAAGGAACTTGAACTTATAGATAATGAAATATACATAATAATTGGAGCTTCTTCAGCTCACACGTTTTTTCCTGACAAGAAATTTGATGATTTAGTTTTTAAAGATAATATATTAAATGGGAAAAAGGCTATTGTCTTACCTCATCCATCGCCATTAAATAGGTTTTGGCTTAAAAATCATCCAGAATTTTTAGAAAAAAGAATTGTAGAGGTAAGAAAAACGATATACGATTGTATAAATAAGAAAGGAACAGAATAAAAACATGAAAAAGAATTACAAAAAGAGAATACTTCCTTTAGCATTAATAATAGCTCTTTCTTTATCTTCTTGTGAGAAAAACGATAACTCAGAGGATGAGTTTCGCACAAAAACAAGGAATCTAGTTGAAGCATATGATAAAGATGAAGAAGACCATGAAAAAGAAAGACTAGATGACTTCTTTAATGGGTACATTGATAAATATGGTGCTTATTTGAGTAAAGAACAGTATAGTAACTTTATTAAAATTATGGAGATAAATTATGAAGGATATGACTCTTTCCCTTATGAAACTACACGTCGATTATTAAATGAAATAACTTCATCTTCTGAAAATAACTTTGGAAGAGGACTTGGTCGTGCTTTTACTCTAAGATTAGTTTACGAAAACATATTTTCATCATGGATGATTGATGATGATGTATATGAAGAATTTAATACATTAAGATCTGTTGTTAACGATGATTCCACTTTTTATTCCTGTCTTTTTTCACATGATATGGATGGTTTAATCAAATGCATTAATAAACAAACTGGTTTGTCCGAAGATAAAATAGAACAGCTTATTTTATTAATGGATGCTTACTCTGATATTCAAGAAAGTGAAGAATATGACGATCTTGAATTAAAAGAAACATATCAAAAAAGTATTGAAAAACTCATGTCAGAGCTTGTAAAATCTAAATTAGAAAGTGACGAAAGCTTTGCTTCAACTTTATATGGAAAGTTCTTAAGCAATAGTAAGTATTGCGGTTCCTATAGCTATGGCGTTACTGCTTATTTATTTGATGACGAAGCGTCTATTTCTGGATATAAAGACACTTTATATTATAATTTTTCTATACCATCTCATTATTTAAAATCAAAAATATCTATCCAAGAAGCAAAAGAATATGCTGTATGTGACATTATAAAAAATGGTGATAAAGAAGATAACTATTACGAAAATAATGCCATGACTTTAATGATTCACCTAATTGATCCAAGTACACTTGTAAGTGATGAATTAACAAATGAGGAAAAAAGACAAATACTTTATGATAATCTAAGAGATGAATTTAAAACAATTGAAGACTTTGATGACTTTTTCCTAACTATCGCTAACGGGTCACCAATGATTTATTACGATTACTTTA
This sequence comes from uncultured Muribaculaceae bacterium, assembly GCA_964458035.1. Taxonomy (GTDB): domain Bacteria; phylum Bacillota_I; class Bacilli_A; order RF39; family UBA660; genus CAG-582. Next base: position 16,475 of record CAYWFZ010000029.1, read on the forward strand.
CCATTCTTGAAAATAGAATAGAAAAGGATGGCATTACTTTTGATGACTTTGTAAGATTTACATCTCTTGCTAATTTTATGAATGATAATGAAGACGTCTGCATCGATTGGAATTGGGATGTTGACTATCCACCTTATGAAGAAATTAAAAAAATGCCTGAAGAAGAATACGACGAACTAGTTAATTCTTTTTCATCTAATTGGATTTTCTATGGAATGGATTATAAGATGTGCATGGAAATGGTTTACGGTTTAATTAAGAACAATGATTTGGGCTATGAGCAACTCTACAGTCCGAATTGCAAATATGAGTATAGGTATGGTAAAGTCGTAGTAAGTGCACCATCTCCAGCAGTTGTAAGTCCTTTAGTTGAGCCTAGGGTTGGAACATTCCAAGGACACAAAGTAGTTTATTATGAGGTTCCAGAAAATTATGAGTCTGGTCGAGGTGTTGAATGTTTTTATAATATCGAAAGAAAACTAACAGTAGTTGAGGTCCCTGGAATAATTGATACAATATATGACGAAGAAAAAGGTAAGGAAATAACTGTATTTATTCGCAATATAGATGGCGAAATAGATGAAAATCCACCATCAATAAGATTTATGGAATACTACTATTATTATCTAGACAAACAAGATAATAAAAAGTTAACCTTGGAGGCTAAATAATGAAATATCTATATATTGGTAAAAAGAAAGATAATAATAAAACAAAATATATCTACTGCGATGAAAGAACTATGAGATTTTACGCGATGGATGAATCATTCACAAATGAAGATGACGGACTTGAATATTTATATGACTTAATGGACGAAGATTATGAAGATGAACACATGCAACCATTTAGAATCAAAAATCCTGATATGATAAAAGCTCTTACATTAGCATATAAAGCAAGAAAACTAATGGGCATAAGACAAAAACAAGAAGAAGCATATAAAAGAATCAATGAACGAGATAAAATACAAAAAGTTAAAAGTTCTAGGAGACATATGGCTGTATGGCTATGTTTTCTGTTACTTGCGACAAATCAAATTGTTTATGCTGCAGCCAGCTACTATTTCAATAATAAAACTAAGGCGGCAATAGAAGAGTCTTTAACTGAAGACAAACAATTTGAAAACTATGATGCCTTTGGTTGGGCACTAACTGACAACGAGACACTATCTGATGATTTACGAGAAGTCCTGTTTTCTGACTTTAATAGACTTATATTTTCAGATACACCAATACTTGAAAATGATAGAGATAAAATAATTAAAAGAATTGAAAAATATGATTTTACAAATTTAAACAGAAGTAATTATCTTGATGCCTTAGAGTATATATTGTTCGGTAAAGAAAATACGATAAAAAAATGCGTTGCATCGTCATTAGATAGATGTGCAAATGGGGACCTAGATCCATCAGTTTCAGAGATGTTTGGAGAACTAACAGTTGCATTAGATAAAAATATGCTTGATGTAATTTTTGTTAGTGGAACATCTTATTTTAAAGAGGCACTAGCAAACGTTTATGATGTAGAGAAAAGTGATATTGATTATGTATTCTCCTTACTTGAAAGCTATATCAATTCAACTGATGAAGAAGAAAAAGCAAACTATTACACACTATATCAAGATAAAGTTGCAAGTTTTCTTTCTTCCTATTATATGAATAAAGAAGAACTCACGGAGTTTGATAAAATCATCTTAGCAAGTCAAATATTTGGTGGCGATTATTACATTGATAACAATGTATTTGATGACTATATAAAAGTAACTCATTCATCAGATGACTATGAGTCATATACTAAATACTTTGACCAAACAACAAAAGAAGATATTAGTATGTATGTGTATCAAAAGAAACTTACTAAACTAATTGAAGAAAAGGGGACTTATTTAGACTATGATGATCCTGATTGTCGTTTCCTTTTATATCTTTACACATTATGCTATAAAGATGATTTAGCTTACTATAATAAAGACTTATTCAGTGTTAAATCCTCTCAAGAACTTACTAATATAATAATAAGCAGTGTCTTTGATGAAGAAGGATTTACAACCGTAAAAAAAGAATTTATTTATAATTATTTTACCTGTGGCAAAGTAAATGGTGATGATATAATAAGGTGTGTTAATTCACTATATGATGATGCATTTTCAGTTTCTCTTTATGTAGATGTTGTAAATTGCTTGAAAAAAGAAGATTATATTAAAGAAGGTTATTACTCAAGCTATGTTGAAAGAGAGCTAAGAGGCTTAGAAAGAGATAATCTTGAACTTTATAATGAAGCAGTAAGTGCTTTAGAAAATGGGGATTCTTTATTTGATAAATTAAGTTTTCTACCTAGCTATCAAGCTTATAAAAGTGATGAAGTAAAAAAATATATACTTGAGCAGAAATCAAGGGATGAATAGATTAATATGAATGAATACCTTATGTCTTTTTATGATGAATACGCCTCATCTAAAACAATTACTAAACTAGAAGACTTTACATTAAAAACATTTCCTCAAGATGGAACAGATAAATTATTTATAGGATGTACACTTATCTTAATCACAAGTGTATACAGAACTAGAACAACTGCTGAAGCCTTAAAAACCATAGTTGCATCAATTAAAGAGCATATTGGGGACACTAATTTAATGCAATTCTATATTGATCGAGTAAATGGAAACAAAATGGTATCTAAGTATTTATGCAAAGAATTAAAAAGCAGCGACGTGCAAAAACATGCTGATATGATACTTGATTGGCTAGATAGATTCTATTTTGATTTTTCTAAAAATATACATGCATCTTTCGAAGATAAAATAATAATTTACAAAGAAAAATAAATGAATAATAAATCATTTATTTTTTTATGTTATAATTAATTTATGAAAGATGGTGTATTTATGGATAGTTTTGTATATCATGGTTCATCAAATGGCAATATAATAGAATTTAAACCATTTAAAAGTACACACAATAAAAAATGTATATATGCAACTCCAAATCTATGTGCAGCATTATTATTTACTCATCACGGAAATCGTGATTTAGATGTGCGCATATCCTCTAAAGATGGAGTATTAGAGCTCGTTGAAAGAAGAGAAGGTGTTTTAAAAAATCTTTATGAAAGACCTGGGTTTGTATATAAATTAGATTCTACAACCTTCAAACATTATGATTATCTATGGAGTATGGAAGTAATATCTTTTGCAAGTTCACTAAAACCAATTGACAAAATATATTATGAAAACATTTTAAAAGAAATAGAAAAAGAGGAAGATAAAGGTAATATTATGATATATCGTTATCCCACCAGACCAAGTGATATTCCACTTGATAACTCTGATTTGATTGACAAATATATTAAATATGAAAAATCTGGGTTAGAGCACGCAACTGAATGGTTAATTAATATTTATCCAGAATTTAAACCCATTGTAGAGAGGAAATTAAAAGATGCAAAAGAAGGAAACAAAAATAATTAATATAACACTTAAAAGTTTAGAAGATGCAAAAAGTATTTATAATGATAGTACATTAAGTGACGGCCTAAGCAACTACATATATAAAGAATGTCTAGGTATAAGCATAAAAAACACTTTTAAAATTCGGATAAAGACGAACTTTAAAATTACCGAAAAAGAAAAAGATGAATTAGTAACTTTAATCAGATCTAACTTTGGTTTAGATATTCAAGAAAAGTTACTGCATAAAAAAAGAGAAACCATTAAACAAGTTTTATTGTTTCTTATTGGAATATTCTTTATTTTTCTATCAAATCTTATTCACTTAGAAAGTGTATTCATAATAAATGAAGTTTTACTAATAGCTGGGTGGGTACAAATATGGGAAGCAGTATATAGTATACTTTTTGTTGATACAAAAAATAACTATAGTACAAAAAGATTAAAGCAACTTACAACATGCAAGATAGAATTTATTTAGGAGTTAAAATGAATTATAAACTAATTGATGCTACTTCCCAAGATAAAGATTTTCTTATTAGAAATAAAAGAAATATTATTCTGGAATTTAGTGAAAATTTATCAGATGATGAACTCAAAAGCATAGATGATTATATAAATGATGAAGTAAATTTAAATATACATAATACTAAAATAATAAAACTAGACGATAAAATAGTTGGGTCAATTACTGTTTATCCAAAAGATGATGGAATGTTTCTAGATGAAATATATATAGATATGAATTACCGTAATAAAGGAATAGGCACAAAAATTATAAAATATATATTAAAAAATAATAAAGTAGTTTGCTTGAATGTCTACAAGGCAAATAAAAAAGCAGTTTCATTATATAAAAAATTAGGATTTATAACAACAGATAAGACAAAGACAAGATACTTTATGAAATTCGAAAACGAGGGTTAGGAGTAAAACTTATGAAGAAAATAGAAACAACTTTGTGTATTCTTAGAAAAGAAGATAAGATATTACTTGCATTAAAAAAACGAGGATTTGGTTGTGGCAAATATAATGGAGTAGGTGGAAAACTTGAAGGTACAGAAACTCCTGAAGAAGCCATGCTTAGGGAGACAAAAGAAGAAATTAATGTAACACCAATTGAATATGAAAAAATGGGTGTAGTTGAATTCTACGAGTATTATAATGGTGAAAAGCAGAATTTAATATTCCACCTATACGTCGCAAGTAAATGGGATGGAAAGGAATCCGAAACAGATGAGATGAAGCCATTCTGGTTTGCAATTGATGAAATCCCATATGACGATATGTTTAAAGATGATACGTATTGGTTACCTCTTATTCTTGAAGGCAAAAAAATTAATGCAAAGTTTGAATTTGATGAGGATTGGAATTTAATTAGCAAAGAAATAAAAGAACTTAATTGAAGTGAGGAAATAAGATGAATTATAAATTAGTCGAATTAAACATGAAAATGGATAGGATAGAATATGAAATGTATCAGGATATACCTGTATGTGAATCGGGCTCAACTAATTTATGTAATGGTCTTCCATTTGAAGTGTTTAAACCATACCTAGAAAGTCAAATTGCAAGAAAATATCAAAGCATTAGTAAGTATGATACCCCAACTATAACTTACATAATGTACGTTAACGAATATCCTGTTGGTTATATTGGATTAAGAACAGAAATTGATGACAATTGGAAGAAATGGTCAGGGAACTTCTTTTATGCAATAAGAGTATCAGAAAGAAATAAAGGTTATGGTAAAAAATATTGGAGTTAGGAATCCAAGAATTAAAAAAATTAGGATTTACGGAAGTATATGGTCAGTCATCATCTGGAAATTTAACCTCAAGTAAAGTAATAGAAGCAAATAGAGGAATACTTTTATCTCAAAAAGAAGGGACAAAATATTATAAAATAGATTTATAATATAAGATATAAAAATGTTTGAAAAATATAAAAATTATATAAAAGATTTAAATAGTTTTGAAAAAGAAGATATACTTAATGCTAAGTTTTCATTATATAAAGAAAACAACTTAGAAATTTATTATGCTCCTCATAATGAAATAGTAAATAAAAATGCCCGTATCTTTATTGTTGGTATAACTCCAGGATGGACTCAAACGAAAATAGCTTATACCATTGCAAATAAATATTTGCAAGAAGGAGCCAGTGATGAAGAAGTAAAACAAGCCGCAAAGAGGAGTGCTAGATTCGCCGGAAGTATGCGAACTAACTTAGTTCTAATGCTAGATGAACTAAAACTAAATGAAAAACTAAATATTAAATCATGCAATGAATTATTTAATGAAAGTGACAATCTCTTACATACTACATCACTTATACCGTATCCAGTATTTTGCAATAAGAAAAATTATACAGGTTCTAATCCTAAAATATCAAAAAGCGAAGTATTATATAAATATGTAAAAACTTACTTTTATAAAGAGGCGAGTGAAGTAAATAATGCACTTATAATTCCTCTTGGAAAATCGACTTCCGAAA
>CAYWFZ010000030.1:0-16592 GCA_964458035.1 uncultured Muribaculaceae bacterium
TATATGATGTTCCAGTTGTTGCTTTAACAGCTAATGCACTTTCAGGCATGAAAGAGAAATATATATCTGAAGGTTTTGATGATTATTTAGCAAAACCTATTGAAAAGAATGAACTTTATCGTGTTTTGCTAACTTATTTAAGTAATAATTTAAAGAAAAAGACTGAAGTAAAAGAAATAAGTAAGGATGAAGTGCTGAATGTTACAACTGAGATACCAAAGGTTAAGAAACCAATTAATAAGAAAAAAATATTAATAGTTGACGATAATAAAATAAATATTAAGATAGCTGAAAAATTACTTACACACCATGATTATATTGAAACAGATTCAGCTCTTTCTGGTAAAGAAGCAATTGAAAAAGTAAAAAACACTAATTATGATTTAATATTTATGGATATTATGATGCCAGAAATGGATGGTGTAGAAACTCTTCATAGACTAAGAGCAATGAACTTTAAAAATCCAATTATTACTTTGACAGCTGATGCTTTAGATGGTTCACGTGAGAAGTATTTGAGTGAGGGATTTGACGAATACTTATCTAAACCTGTTAGTACAAGTGATATGGATGCAATTATTAATGTATTTATAAAGAAGGACTAAGTCCTTTTTTTCTTGACTTTGTTAATGTTCTATAATAGTATATACAAGTATTTAAGTGGGGGATATTTATGAAAAAATATAAAAAGAATTTATTAACATTAGCATTAGCTTCTATTCTTTTATCTGGCTGTGGAAAAGAAGATACAACAGTTTTAGATGATAAAATTGTTGTTGAAAATGTAGATGAATATTCAAATGAATCAGTAGAAAAGCCAAAGACAGGTGAAGACATATTTGCTGATAATACTGATATATCAAGTTATAATTTGTATGATGATACCATGGTTACAGGGATAAGTGTGAAAGATGTAGTAAGTGGTGAAGAATCCAAATATTTACTTACTAAAACTCACAGAATGATATTTGATAAAGAAGAGTATGGTACTATTGAAGATTTTATTAATGATGCAAAAAAGGCTGCTTCAGGCTATTTAACAGATGAAGAAGTTGAAGCATCGAATATAGTGGTTGTAATGACTACATATCTTGGAATAGATGAGACTTCACATTTGTCAGAGAAAAGAACTATTTTTGAAACACCTAAAGGAGACGACATAGAGTTAATAGTCTCAATTGATCGAACATTTATCGATGATAAAAAAGAAATGGGAGTAGTTATAAGAACTCTATCAGTTGATGATATACAAATATCTTATGGAGCAATGCTTAAAGATGGTGAGATGATTGATATAGATGATCCGATTGAAGCCCAAAATGCAATCTCTGAATTTTCTATTCCAACTGGAGTTTATACTAAAGAAGATTTAGAAAAGTTATTAGAAAGTGAAAAGAATAAGGAATTAGGTTTAAACTAATTTCTTTTTTGTATATAAATTAGCCGTGTAAATATAATTTAGTATGAAAAGAAATGAACTATATTTAAGGATTGCTTTAATTGTTAATAATAAACTTTATAGTGAAAATATAATTAGTTATTCAGTATTTTCAAGTGTTCAAGATGAGTTATTGGGTAAAATTAATAATGTCTAAATTATTGTAAAATTAAATTAGATTATTTATAATAATATCATAAGGATTGATAGTTATGAAATTACTTGATGAATGGAAATTAAAAAGAGAATGTAAAAAATCAGGAAGAGAAAAGGAATATGAAGATTATTTGAATGCTAAGAAATCATGGGAACGCGATAATCAAATGTTTATGGGATTCTTGAAAAAGGCTGAAGATACTTTATCGAGGATGAAACCGGAGGATGCAGGATATAATCGTGCATATGATGAAGTAAATAGGTGGAAATATACTTTAGCAGAAAGTGAGTTAAAAGAAGAATTTATTCGTCCTAATTCACCGGATGATATAGAGTATCGAAAGAATATAATAGATGAGTTCAGTTCTAAAATAGGCGCAATTTTAGGTAATGATGAAACAGTTCGTTTTCATGGTACGCCAATATATTTTACACGAGAAATATTAAAAAGTGGTGGAATAGCTGCTTCAAGTGCTAGATTTGATGGTTATGATAAGAGCACCGATTTAAAAGATGAAATATCTGTATCTACTGCTGAAACTATAAGTAGAACGCTCTCGTTTTTTACAGATCTTTATGCTTTTCAGTCATCTTTACCTGCTGGGTGTTTATTTGTTTTAAAGTCTTCAGAAGGTGATGCCGATTTAGCTAAGTTTTCGGCTATGAAGTCGTTTAGCTTTAAAGAACATCCTGATAGACTCTTGGGTATTTGTGCAACTGAAGAAAATATACCAAGAGTAAAAGAATGGTTAAAAATGTATGGATATAAGGAAGGTCTTGTTTATTCCTTTGAGGAATTTTTGAATATTGCTCCAAGTTTGAAACAGGTAAGTGAAGAAAGTAAAAAAATGCCTGAAGATGAAAAACAAAGTATCGTACACGCAAATGAGTTGCTCGATGAACTAGAAGATGAAGTAGTAGAAGAGTATGAGACTTCTAATGTTAAAACTAGATAATATGCAAATAATCAATTTATTTGCATATTTTTTAATGAGGAAAAATTATGAATCTATATAATATAAGAAGTAGTCTTAGTAAGGGTGAAACTCTTAATTCTAAAGATTTAAGAGTTACATATTATTCTAGAGTTTCAACAGATCACGAGGAACAAATAAATTCACTTAATAATCAAATTAATTATTTTGAAGAGATGATTAAAAGTAATAAAAACTGGACATATGTTTCTGGTTATGTTGATGCGGGTATAAGTGGGACAACAGATTATAAAAGATGTGAATTTATGCGTATGATAGATGATGCGCTTCTTGATAAATTTGATTTGATTATCACAAAAGAGATATCTAGATTTTCTCGTAATACTTTGGATAGCATTAAATATACTCGCATTCTTTTAGAAGCTGGAGTTGGAGTATACTTTCTTAATGACAATATAAATACAATTTTACCCGATTCAGAATTAAGACTTACTATTATGGCATCAATGGCTCAAGATGAAGTTAGGCGCCTTTCTGAAAGAGTTAAATTCGGAATGCAAAGATCAATAAAGAATGGAATTATTTTAGGTAATAACTTATTATATGGGTACGAAAAAGTTAATAATCGATTAATTATTAACAAAGAAGAAAGTATAGTGGTAAAAAGATTGTTTACTATGTACGCAATTGAAAAGTTATCTTTAAATAAAATTGCTAAAATTTTTAATGAAGAAAAAATTAAAACGTCTTTAAATAGAAAATGGAATGTTACAACTCTTTCGCGAATGATAAGTAATCCTAAGTATAAAGGTTTTTATTGTGGTAGAAAAAGTGAAGTAGTTGATTATATGTCTAAGAGAGTTAAATTTTTGAGTGAGTCTGACTGGGTAATGTATGAAGATTATACTAATATACCACCAATTGTAGATGAAACCCTTTTTAGATTAGCTAACGAAAGGCTAAATAAAAATAAAAAGAGTTATTGTAACAAATATAATAAGTACGCTTTAAGTAATAAAATTAAATGTACTTGTGGGGCCTGTCTTTATAGAAGAAAGATGAGTAAGGGAAAAAATGAATATATTTGGTTTTGCCCTAATTGTAGATTTACTATAAGAGAAAGTGAAATATTTTATATAATAAGTGATATTTTTAAATTAGATTTAAATACAATAAACGATTTATTAAATAAACTTTATAATAAATATTATTTTGGGAATAGTGTATATAATTATGATGAAGAATTAAAAAGAATAGATGAAAAAAAAGATAAGTTACTTGAACTTTTAATGAATGATTATATAAGTAATCAAGAGTTTGAAAAGAAAATAAGTAAATATAACGAAGAAATAAAAGAAATAAATAAAAAAATAGAAAAGAATAAGGAAAAGAAAGGCTTTAAAGTAAATGATTATGTTGATAATTATTTAGGGAGTTATTCTTTTATTCAAGAATTAGTTAAGAATTTTATATCAGAAATAACGTCTTCTTTGACTGATAAAGATAGTATAAAGTTATCTGTTAAAAGTGATGTTTTAGATAAAGTGAAAAAGAAATATCAATTTAAAAGGGGCTATGATGTAGTTGGAACAAGAAGATATATATTTAGTGTAATTGTCTATATTAATTAAAAAAATTATGATAAAATATAATAGGTGAGTGGTATGAAGAAATTAAAAAATATATTAAAGATGTTATTGGTAATAGTTATTTTTGGGGTGTCTATTATATTATCAATTAATTTATATGTTATTTCTTCTACTCAGAATAAAATTATATCTTTATATGATGCAAAGAATTTGAGTGATGTTGATTGTATTTTGGTATTAGGGGCTGGACTTAAAAATGGTGGACCTAGTGACATGCTACAAGAAAGACTTGATAAAGGCATTGAGTTATATAATGAAAGAAATGATTTAGTTTTATTAATGTCTGGAGATCATGCTAGAAAAAATTATGACGAAGTTAATGTTATGAAGAGATATGCTGTTTTAAATAATATTCCAACTTCAAAAGTATTTATGGATCATGCGGGACTTTCTACTTATGACAGTTTAAAAAGAGCAAAAGATATATTTGGTGTAAAAAGAGTTGTAATTGTAACTCAAAAATATCATCTTTCAAGAGCTTTATATATTGCTTCATCTTTAGGAATTGAAGCCTATGGAATAGATGCTACTACTAAAATATATCCTGGACAGGAATACAGAGAATTTAGAGAGGTGTTGGCAAGAAATAAAGATTTTCTTAAATCTATAATTAAGCCTGATGCGAGTATTATGGGTGATAAAATATCCTTAGAAGGGGATGCTAATAAAACGAATGATAAATATGTTATTGTAACTGATATAGCAACATCATCTGAAACATTTAATGGTTCTCCTGTAATTGTTAATAAAATACTTGATTTAGTAAACACAAATAATTATACAAGTGAAACTTGTGATGGTATTCCTAAATATGTTATGGAAGTTAACGGCAATAAGTATTATATAGAAGTATATGATGCGACTATACACATAAGAATAAGAGATAAAGAACTTGTTCTTGATAAGAATGATGCAGAAGTTATAATGAATTTAATTAGATAATGCAACTAAAAGTTGGTGGTGTGCAACTATCTGTAGTAGTACAATCATATTAAGGGTGATGAGAAATGTTAGAGTTAAAAAATGTTAGGAAGATATATAAAAACTCAATAGTTGCATTAGATGATGTTAATTTAGAATTTGCAAACAATGGATTAGTTTTTGTTAGAGGAGACTCTGGATCTGGTAAATCAACTTTACTTAATATAATGAGTACTTTAGAACATCCTACTATCGGTGAAGTTCTTTACAATGGTGAAGTATTAGATAAGAAGACTTCTAAAGATTACTTAAAGAACGAAGTAAGTATTATATTTCAAGATGCCAATCTTTTTGATAATTTAAGTGTCATAGATAATTTAAGTATATATGAAGAAAAAGGGGAAACAGAAGAGTTACTTATACGATTAGATATAGATGCTTTAAAAAATAAAAAAGTTAAAAATCTTTCTGGTGGAGAAAAAAGAAGAGTTGCAATTGCACGTGCTATTTTAAAACATCCGCATATTTTATTTTGTGATGAACCTGAAGCTTCTTTAGATGAAGAAAATCGTGAGAATATATTTAAAATGCTTGCTGAGTTAAGTAAAGAGATGTTAGTAATTGTTTCTAGCCACGATGCTGATGTAGAGGACTATGCGAATAGAATTATAACTATTCAAGCTGGTAAAGTTATAGAGGATAAGAACATAAAAAAGGTAAGAGAAAATGATGAAAAGCAATCATCAAAGAATTATAAAGTTAACAAGAAATTTATTAGTGTTGTATCTAAAGATATTTTATTTTCTAAGAAGATCTCTTATGTTGTTACAACTTTAATATTAGCAGTACTTTCATCCTTAATCTTCTTTGCTGGTATTGTGTCTAAATTTAATTATGTTGATATATTAGTTAATACGATGAAACATGAAAAGAATAATATGTTGCTAGGTATTGGAGATAATAAAGGATATTCTTATTTAATTGGAGATAAAATATATAAAGATTCAGTTGGAAATGAATATAACTTTGGGAATAAATACTTGAGTCTAAATATAAATGAACCAGATGTGTATGATCATGTTCCTTATAATGTTTTTTATGAAATTCCTGATGCCCCAGAAATATATAAGTTTAATGATGGATTTGTAACGTATGGACTTCTTGGAAATAAACCAGTTAAAAATAATGAAGTAGTAATTTATGAAATACTTGCAGAAGTAATTAAACACTATGGCATATATCTTGAGGATGGAACTGTGCTTAAAGTTAACGATGTAAGTGAACTAGTTGGAAAAGAGGTAATGCTTGGAGACTATCCAGTAGTTATATCTGGTATTATAAGACAGGACTTTAGTGGTTATGAAAAGTTTAGAGAAGATGGATATTATAGTTTTGATGAAATAAATATATTTAAAAATATAGAAAAGGCTTCCTTTGATAGTTTAATAGGGGCTTTCCGTTCACTTATACTTGTTGATTCTTCATTTTTTGATTATATTGAAGGTGACTATCAAGATATTTTTGAGAATACTCCAATAGCATTTGAAAATGACTATAATGAAGTGAGGAAATATCTTTTGCGAGTAAATCCAAAAGAAAGAACAGATATTAATGTGTATGAATCTTTGATGAATAATGAAGGATTTGGGGATTTGGAGTTAGGTGGGAGTATATATGCTTATTCTACAAGTATTTTATATTATCTATATTTATTAGGTCAGATTATATTTTTACTATCACCATTTATACTTGTAATAATGGTTTATGCTATTATGATGTATTTTGAAAATGTCTATAAAAAGAATAGGGAAAAGTTTGCAATACTTTCTTGTTTAGGTTTAACTAATAAAGATTTAACCCGTGTATATTTAAATTCACTTTCTGTATTCTTTATGGGTATTATAACTTTGTCAGTTATTTTATTAGTATCAACCATTATTTATCTTAATATAAATTTGTCTAAACTTGTTGGATTCTATTTGCATCCTTTTAGTTTTAATGCGGCATATATATTAATTTCTGTAGGAATATTAGTTTTAACATTTATATTTTCCTATATATTCTTAAGATTTAGAGTAAATAAAAGAAATGCCATAGTGTATTTAAAGAATAATTAGGTGGCGCTATGTTAGAATTAAATAATATAAAAAAAGTTTATAAAGATGGAACAATTGGTATAAAAAATGTTAATATAACTTTACCTGATAAAGGACTTGTTTTAATTGTTGGTAAGAGTGGGTCTGGTAAATCTACTTTAATAAATATGATAAGTGGGATGTCAAAACCAACTGATGGTAGTATTATTTATAATGGGAAAGATATTAAGAAAGTAAGGAATTATAAATCAATTATAGGTTATGTATTTCAAGATTATAATCTTGTTAAAGATTTAAATGTAATTGATAATATTAATCTAATTGATAACAAGAAAACCGATGAACTTATAAATTTACTTGGTATAAATAATTTAAAAAGCAAAAAAATTGATGAAATATCTGGTGGTGAAGCAAGAAGAGTTGGTATTGCTAGGTCACTTAATAAAAATGCTTTAATACTTTTATGCGATGAACCTACTGAATCACTAGATGGTGCAAATGAAAGAGAAATATTGAGTACTTTAAAAAGGATAAGTAAAGATATTTTAGTTATAGTGGTAAGTCACAAAGATTCAGTTAAGAGTTATGCTGATAGAATAATAAGTGTTTCTAAGGGTGAGGTAGTAGATGATAAAGTTATAAATGAAGATAAGCAAAGAATAGATACTACTTTAAATAAATCTAAGGTAAGTATTTTTAAACTTATTAAAATTGGATTTTATAGAATAATACATAACTTTGGCTTATTTAGTTTAAATTTATCTTCACTTTTTTTGGTGATGTCTTTACTTTTAATTTCTTTAGTTATAAAAAGTACTGATTTAGATAAAATTGAAATAGATGAAATGATAAGAAATAATAATTATAAAATAAATTTAACGGGGTCATCTATTGTAAATGAAGAAAGTAAGTTAAAGGGTATTACAGATAAATATAATCGTGTTTATGAGTATATTATAAGAGGTGGGTTACTTGATTTTAAATTAGATCGTAGTAATGGTGAAAAAATTGGAGCATTTTATATATCTAGTATTAATCGTCCCTTGGTAGTACATATAAATGAATATACATTTATAAAAAGTGATAAGATATTTGGTAATATTCCAGAATTTGCTAATGAGGTTTTAATTTCTGAATATACTTTTGAAGGTTTTAAAAAGTTTGGTGTTAAGACAGAGACAGGTGAATATAAAAAATATAATACACTTGATGAGGTAATTGGTGAGAAACTTGTTTTGGGTGATAAAACAGTAATTATTTCTGGTGTATTAAGACAAAATATAGATGAGTTTGCAGGTTTTAAAGATATAGATTTCCCTGAAACACATAATCAAAAAAATTATTTTTCAATGTTTGAACATTCAATTGTAGATATGAATTATTTGTACGTTTTAGATAGTTTTGATGATTATATTCAGGCGAGATATGATAATTTAGAAGGCTTTTATCTTAACACGGATGATGAATCTATATTATATGAAGTTAAGAGTAATTTTAAAGACGAAAGTTTAATGGCAGTTGGCATCTATACTGAAATACTTTCTAATTATCAAAATTTAATTAATAAGTTAAAAGTATTTGGAAGAATAGCATTAGTTATTTTATTTATATTTGCATCAGTTCTTTTATTTAATTATTTTAGTAATTCAATTGAAAATCATGAGAAAGATAATAGAATACTTAAATATTTAGGAGTTAGTAATTTTAGACTTTTTATACCATATTTATTTTCATTACTATTATTAATGTTTATATCATTTTTAGGTAGTGTAGTTGTGTTTAATGTTTTTGCAAAAACTTTAAATGGTATTTATTATAATGTTTTATCCAATAGAATAGATATATTTGTGTTATCTACATCTAGTATACTTCCATTAATTTGTGCATTCTTAGTAGTTATATTAATATTATCTTTAATAAGTATTCATAAAATTAATAGAACTATAAAGAAATATACCGAATAACTATTTAGTTTTTTCCTAATTTGTGGTATAAGGTGTGTAGGAAGTGTGAGTTATGAAGAAAAAAAGAATTGTAATTATGTTAATAGCTATTGTATTAGTTATATCAGCTCTTTGTGTTTATTTTTTAGTATTTAATGGTAATAATGAAACAAATGAAAAAGAAGACGCTAATAAATATAATGTTAAGGATAATTTGAATTTTAGCTTAGATGATAATGTTCCAACTATAAGTAATTTTTTAGATTCAAGTGACGGAAGAATTGAAATATACTTTAATGATGAATTATATACGAGTGAAACTTTAGATAACGTTGGTGAGTATAAGGTTAAGGTATTTGTAGGAGAAGAAGAAAAAGAAGTAAAGTTTAATGTTTATGATAGAACCGAACCAGAGGTTAGTGTTAAAGATGTTACAATTACTGAAGGTGGAAAGTATAAAGCTGAAGACTTTATTGAATCATGCACTGATAATTCGAAAGAAGAATGTATTTATGAAATTATCGATAAAGAGACTTATTCTAAGGCTGGAACATATGAGATAACTTTAAATGTTAAAGATAAAACTGGTAACACAAAAGAAGTTGCTGCTACTCTTACAATTACAAAAGAAAAACCAAAAAAGGTTGAAACAAAGAAAGAAACTTCAACAGAAACTAAAGAAGGAAAATATGGTGTTACTGAGACTGTAACTACTACAACTACTTATGATGTTTATAGTGATGGCTCAATTAAGAATAAGAAGACTAGCTCTTCAAGTAAAGTAGACTATAGTACTTATAGTGCCAAAGCCAAAGATTTATTACCTGAAGCAAGAGAAAATAGACAAAAGTATGCTAGTTATGTTAATCAAATACTAAATGCTACAAATGGATATCGTGCTGAAGTAGGAGCAAGTCCACTAGTATTAGATGAAGAATTAACTTTAGAAGCTATGGCAAGAGCTGTTGAACTTGTGTATGGAACAATAGATAGTTACAAGAAAGAACACAGAAGACCTGATGGTAGTTATTGTTTTACTATATCAACTGAACTTGGTATGAAGGATTATTCTGGTGAAAACTTAGCTTGGGGTCAGAAAGATGGAACTTCTGCTACAAAATGGTGGAGAAATTCTCCTGGACATTATGCCAATATGACTAACCCTTATTTTACAAAGCTAGGAGTAGGTGTTATCAAGTTTGGTGGTAGATACTACTATGTTCAAGCATTAGCATTAGAATAAAAATTCTTTTGAGACTTAAGAAGTATTGTATATACTTCTTTTTTTTGTGATGCATTTTTGTAACACTTTGCTCTATTAAGTATTGGATAATTATTTGTTTCAAGAAATAACTTATGACTTGCTAATTTTTTCAAAATAAATTTGTTATAAAACACTATTAAAGTGGAGAAAAATTCAATTTTTTCTGGTATAATTGATACAGAAGAAGACTGAAATAAATTTGGAGGATATTAGCTATGGAAGACAACTTGATTATATATGTAACAAAAGATGGTAGCGTAAAAGTAGATGTTAATATTGAAAATGAAAATATATGGATGAGTCAAGATGTTATGGCTAATCTTTATGACACTACTAAGCAAAATATTAGTTATCATTTAAATAATATATTTAAGGATGGAGAACTTACTAAAGATTCAGTTGTCAAAGATTTTTTGACAACTGCTAATGATGGGAAAAAATATAATGTATTGCATTATAATTTAGATGCTATTATAGCTGTTGGATATAGAATTAATTCGAAAAAGGCAACTGAGTTTAGAATATGGGCAACTAAAGTATTAAAAGAATACATGATTAAAGGTTTTGTTTTAAATGATGAGAGATTAAAAAACAACGGAGAAAATCCATACTTTGAAGAATTACTTGCTAGAATACGTGACATTAGATCTTCTGAAAAGATATTTTGGAGAAAAGTGTTAGATATTTATGCAACTTCAATAGATTATAATCCCAAAGATAAATTATCAATAGATTTCTTTAAGACTGTGCAAAATAAAATGCATTACGCTACCCATGGTAGTACTGCTGCTGAGGTGATATTTGCACGAGTAGATTCAGAAAAAGAAAATTTGGGACTTACTAATTTTAAGGGTGATTTTCCAACAAAAAGCGAAACAGAAATTGCTAAGAATTATTTAACTAATGAAGAATTAAATGTTTTAAATAGAATGGTATCTGCTTATTTAGATGTTGCAGAAATAAATGCGCTAGATAGACATCCAATGACTATGCAAGATTGGGTTAATGAATTAGATTCATTTTTAAAAATGACAAGAAAAGACATATTAAAGAATAATGGAAAAATATCTCATGAGCAAGCTTTGAAAAAAGCGCATGAAGAATATGATAAATATATGCAAAAACATTTGACTACGGCTGAACAAGATTATTTAGCAATGTTAAATAAGAAAATTGAAGAACTTGATATATAAAAAATCAAATTTTTATTATTAGGTGATGCATTTTTGTAACACTTTGTTCAAATAGATTAACACCATCACCTTGACCTGATATAAATGCACTTGTAAGATTAGCAAAATCTACTGATGAATCTATTTTTACATTGTTTACTTCTTGATTTTTCAATGCGTTAGTGAAATTTAAAAGTGGCATTCCAGCACTACGACCGGCAAGTATTGTTAGTCCTTCTATATCTTTAAAATCATGATAATTAATTCCATTTCTTAAAACTAGAAATTGACCATCTCTTTTTGTTAGACTTGCAAATGATCTTAAATAATCACTGTTATTTTGATTATAAACATATATTGTTGCCTCTGGACCACAGAAACCTATTTCAACATCTCCACTTAAAACAGATGCTGCAACGTTATTTGCTCCACTTGTTAATATTACTTCAATGTCTAAATCTTCAAAGTATCCTTTTTTAAGTGCTACATACCATGGGGCATAGAATGTTGAATGAGTTACTTCAGCAACTCTAATTTTTGTTGCATCAGACTCAACTTTCTTTTCTTTTGATATAACCACCGCGATAGTTGCAATAACTAAAATTATACCAATAAGAATAGTTATTAATGTTCTTTTCAAATAAATAACCTCCATTCAATGTATTATATGGAGGCTATTTAGATATAGTTACAATTTTATTTTTGTTTCTTATCTTTCTAACAATATAAATAATTAAGAAAACTACTATTAATGGTTTATAATAAGTTTTTATAATGTGTGATACTATTAAGTAATTTTCACCAATCATGTTACCTAGTATTATTAAGGCAGTATTCCAGATTAAACTCCCAAGAGTTGTTAGAATGGTAAATTCCACTATGTTCATTTTAGCAATACCTGCGGGAATGGAAATTAGACTTCTAACTATTGGAGCAAGCCTTCCAAAGAAGACAGATTTTTTGCCAGATTTATTAAATTCAGTCATTGTTTTATTTGTGTTATTTTTATTAAGCTTTAATAGATTTATGATTTTATCATTAAAAAAATATCCTAGGTAATAAAGAATAAGAGCACCAATTACGGAACCTAATGTAGAAGAAATTATTATAAGTACTAAATTTAGTTTAGCTTCTTCAGCAATAAATCCAGAAAATGTTAGAATTATTTCTGAAGGAATTGGTGGAAATAGGTTTTCGATCATGATGAGTAAGAATATTCCAAAATAACCAAATTTATTAATCATATTTAGTATAAATGTATTTATAGTAATCACCTTTTTATATTGTATGTAATTTTACTTATTTTATGTTTTGTTTGTTTTCAAACATTTATATTAACAAGTGAATAAATACTTAATAATAAATTTAAGAATTTAAACTAGTTTTTGTTTACATATTTTTTAACCTTTGTTATAATGGAATAGAGAATAGAGAGGTATATTTTGTTATGGAGAAAATGATTAAAGTCATTAATGACAATTTAAGAAATGTAATAAGTGGTATTAAAGAGCATAGAACTGATTTAGAAAGTACTTTGGAATCTATAAAAAGTGATATGTCTTTAAAAGTTAAAGAGGCCAATGCATATAAAAGTGATGTTGAAACTGCCAGAGCAATTGTATCTACTCTAGAAGGAGAGATAGCTGATTTAGAACATGACTTAGAGGAATTAAATGATAAGTTTGGTTCTAAAAATTTTAAAGAAATTTTAGCAGCTGGTAATCGTGAGATTAATGCTAAGATAATTGAAAAGAGATCAGCAATTAATGAACAAGGACAAATCATCCTTGGATTAACAGATAAAGCACGTAGTTTAAAAGATACACTTATTGAGTTAAGAGAAAGAAAAATGGTTACAGAAGAAAATCTTCGTAAGACAATGATTCTTGAAAGTTATTACGATACTCGCATAAGTGAAATAGTTAAATTCTCTGAAGAGAGTCCAGAAGAGCTTGCAACTTATAGAGAAGAAATTCCACAAGAGGAATTAAATATCCAAGAGGATATTGATATCTCTAGTGTTATAGATGGATCAATATTTGAAGAAATTGATGGTATTACTAGCGGTGGAGAAGTAGATGATGAAATCTTAAGAAGCGCACTTGCTAATCCAGATGAAATACCTGTTTATGAACCTGAAGAAAATGTTGAACCAGTAGAGATTGAAGTATCTACTGCAAATCAACTTGAAAATATGATAAGTGAAGCTAAATCATTTGTTGAAAAGAAAAAACATGAAAATTCTCCAGAAGAAGTTCAAGAAGAAGTAGATGAAGAGGAAGAACAAAAAGAAGAAATTAAAGAAGAAGTAGAAAATACTACTGAAGATTTACCTGACGTAAAAGATGAAGAAAAGTCTGTTACAGATGATAAAGAATCAGAAGATGCAACTGATGATGAAGATGAAGCTGATGATGGTGGAGAAGAATTTGTTGATATCTATGTAGATGAATCAGAAGAAACAGAAGAACCTGAAAAGATTAACGAAGATGATGAAGACATCGATCCATTCTTAGATATTAGAGGACTACAAGAGGAATTAGGACTTGAAGGTGAAGATGAACCATCTGAAGAACAAGAACCTAAAGAAGAGGCAATTGATTTAGTTGTTGAAGAAGATAAGTTAGAAGATGTAAGTGATAAAGAAGAATTAGTAGCAACCGAAGCAGATTTTGCTAGTAATGATAATGAAGATGTTGAATCTGAACTTTCGTCTATGGGATTAGATATAAATATGTTTAGTGTATCTGATATAGATTCTGTTAAAAAGTCATTTAATAAGGATAATGTTAAAAAATTCTTAGAGATAATGAAAAAGCATGATTTAAGTAAAGACTTAGTATATTCTAACTCTAAAGTAATGACGAATGTTACTCCTGAAAATCTTGATCAAATATTAACATTACTTGAACGTACTGATGCAAAACGTGATGATATTACCTTGATATACAGATATTTAGATAAAGTAAATGTTTCTAGACTTGAACAAGTAGTGTTAAGTGATATTGAACCAAGTTTGACAGCTAGTTTAAGTGAAGCTATTGATGAAGTAGAAGATCAAATAGCGTCAACTTTAGGATTATCAAGAAAAGCTGCTGAAATATTGAAGAAGACAGCTACTCCTGAAGATTATAAGATAATGAATGCTTTACCTGAAGTTGTATTTGAAAATTATCGAGAAGTTAAGAACTTAAGAGTAGATAATTTAGAGGAATGTATTTCTAAGTATCCTCATAGATTTACTTTAACTCATAGTAAGTTCCATGAGATTTTAGATAAATATGATACAGATGATTTAATTAGATGTATCAATAAAAATGCAGCTGTAATTGATAAATTATAGAAAGGATTTTATCCTTTCTTTTTGTATGTCAATAGATTTGTAAATTCACGTGTATTTCACAGTTTTCGACATTATATTTGGTATAATAGATTTGAATACTGGGAAGGTGGGATATTTATGCGCAAAATTTTAATGTTGATAACTATTATTTTATTAACAATTGCTCCCATTTCAGCTTTTGCAGACCATGTTGAAATAGCAGGTTCGTCAGTGCGTATCAGAACTCTTCCCGGAACAAATGGAAATCAAATCACTACATCAAACCATGGGGATACATTTCCATTGTTAAGTGGAGAAAAATTTAAAGATCAAGGAGGATGCTCTGATGGTTGGTATAAAGTTTCTGTTGATGGTAGAGAGGGGTATGTTTGTTCTACTTATGTTAGAGTAATAAAAAGTACAGTTTCAACTGACCCAAGTGCTGTATCAGAATGTGAAAAAGCTATGTCAGCTAAGGGATTTCCAAAGGAATATTGGAGTGGACTTTGTAATTTACAATTAAATCATCCAAATTGGACATTTAATCCAGTAAATACAGGGCTTGATTTTAAAACAGCTGTTGAAAAAGAAAGTGCTTGTGGAAAAAACACTTTGCAAACAACTAATCCCGAATATATAGATAATAGTTGTACTAAAAAGACTGATTCTGGTTACGTTCATGCTTCACAAAAAGCCGTTGCGTATTATATGAATCCAGTAAATTTTTTAGATGAAAAAAACATATTTATGTTTGAATCAAATTATATTAATTCTAATATAAGTGATGATGCTTATGTTTCTATTGTAGGTAGTCGTTTATCTAGTTATATTAATCTTTTGCCAACACTTGGGACAGCCGTAAATAATGCTTGTAAAACAAGTAATGTTAATCAGGTAATGCTTTCCTCAAGAATTATTCAAGAACTTGGTTCGACTGGAAAAGCAACTTCTGGTGATTATAAGGGCCAGTTACTCTCTTGTATATCAGGTGCTTATACAACACGCTGGAAAAAAAGTATGCCAGATGGAAGATCCATGGATTACTACTATAACTTCTTTAATGTAGGTGTGTATGATGGCTCTAATGGAGATGCTGCTTATCGTGCTGTATATTATGCAGTTAACCATGGTTGGGGTGGTACCGGTGATCAGGAGACAGATTTAACGAAAGCTATTGGTGGTGGTGCTGACTTTTTGAAGAGTAAGTATATGGATAAAGGACAATATACAGTTTATACACATAAATTTAATGTTCATCCAGTAAGTTCAAGTAATTTGTATGTTAATCAATATATGACAAATTTAAAAGGTCCAACTGGAGAGGCTAGTATTGCTTATAATTCATATAAGAATGCAAATATTTTAAATAGTCCATTTGTTTTTTATGTTCCAGTATATGGTAATGTTGATGCACCAATTAATAATTCTCCGAATGGATCTACTGAGGATCCCGGAAATAATACTTCTAATGGAATGAGTCCAGAAACTATTCTTACATCGTCTGGTTTAAAACTTAATGGATCTTATGTAAGTGGATTAGATGTTGGTATGACATTAAATGACTTGAATAATAAAATCAATGCTTTGGGTGGAAAAGTTAATAGTAATAATTTAAATAGTAAAGTTGCAACTGGCTTAAGCATAAAAATTTCGAATGGCAGTGAAGAAAAGTCATATACTTTAGTAGTTAAGGGTG